>NZ_JASATQ010000109.1:0-9630 GCF_038440415.1 Sphingomonas sp. OTU376
CCCCACGCAAACAGCCCCCCCGGGGGCAAACCCCGGGCCCCCGGGTTTCCCCGGGGGAACAGCTTCCGGGGAGGCCGGCCTCGGAATCCCCCCTCAAGTCGCCGCAATCCAAGCGAAGAAGCGAAACTAAACGCACCCCCAAGCGCTTTGCCGTTGACCCCGTAACGTTTCGCAGTGCAGCAACGCGCCTCATGGCTAGCCTCGCAATCGCAAATAACGAGGATGTTCGCTTCCTCGGTCGGCTCCTCGGCAACGTTATCCGTGCCTATGGCGGCGAGGAGCTGTTCAAGCGCATCGAATATATTCGATCGACCTCGGTCGACCGGGCGCGTGGCGTGGCCGGATCGGGATCGGTCGATCGCGGGCTCGACCGGCTGAGCCTGGACGAGACACTCGATTTCACCCGCGGCTTCATGCTGTTCTCGATGCTCGCCAATCTGGCCGAGGACCGGCAGGGCGTGGCGAGCGAGAAGGATGCCGATATCGCCTCCGCGCTCAAGCGGCTGGAGAGCGAAGGCATCGGCCGCGACTCGGTGATGGCGCTGCTCGACCATGCGCTGGTCGCCCCGGTACTGACCGCGCACCCGACCGAAGTGCGCCGCAAGTCGATGATCGACCACAAGAACCGGATCGCCGAGCTGATGCTGCTGCGCGACCAGGGCGTTGCCGAGACCGAGGACGGCGACCAGGTGGAGGAAGCGATCCTGCGCCAGATCGCACTCCTTTGGCAGACGCGCGTGCTGCGCCGCGAGAAGCTGGGCGTGGCCGACGAGGTGGAGACCGCCCTCTCCTATCTGCGCGACATCTTCCTGCCGGTGCTGCCGGCGCTCTATGCGCGCTGGGACCGGGCGCTGGGCAACCGCACGCCGAGTTTCCTGCGCCCCGGCAGCTGGATCGGCGGCGACCGCGACGGCAATCCCTTCGTCACCGCCGATTCGATGCAGTTCGCGCTGGCCCGCGCGGCCGAGGCGGTGCTCGGCTATTATCTCGACGCGGTCCACGCGCTCGGCGCCGAGCTGTCGATCTCGACCGAACATGTCGAAGTGAGCGAAGCGCTGCTCAAGCTGGCCGAGGCCAGCCATGACGAAGCGCGCAGCCGCGCCGACGAACCCTATCGCCGGGCGATCACCGGCGTGTACGCACGGCTTTCCGCCACGCATGAGAAGCTGACCGGCAAGGCGCCGCCGCGCCCGGCCGCGATCGCCGCCGAGCCCTATGCGACGCCGGCCGAGTTCCGCGACGAGCTGGTGACGATCGCCCGCGCGCTCGCCGACGAGGGTGCCGGCCCGCTCGCCACCGGCGGTGCGCTGGGCCGGCTGATCCGCGCGACCGAGACCTTCGGCTTCCACCTCGCCACGCTCGACATGCGCCAGAACAGCGCGGTGCACGAACGCGTGGTCGCCGAGCTGCTCAAGGCCGGCGGCGTGGTCGAGGATTATGCGGCGCTTTCGGAAGACGAACGCATCGCGCTGCTCCGCAAGGAGCTCGCCAATGCGCGGCCGCTGACCAGCCCCTATGCCGAATATTCGGAGGAGACCGCTTCCGAGCTGGCGATCGTCCGCGCCGCGGCGCAGGCGCATGCGAAGTACGGCCGCGCCTGCATCACCCATTACATCGTCTCGATGGCGCAGTCGGTGTCGGACCTGCTCGAGGTCCATATCCTGCTCAAGGAAGCGGGCCTCTACATCCCCGGCGACGAGCCGCAGGCGCATATCATGGCGATCCCGCTGTTCGAGACGATCGGCGATCTCGAAGCCGCGCCGCCGATCATGGAAGCCTGGCTCGGCCTGCCCGAAGTCGCGGCGATCGCGGCGAAGCGCGGCCACCAGGAAGTGATGATCGGCTATTCCGATTCGAACAAGGATGGCGGCTATCTGACTTCGACCTGGCAGCTGTCGCGCGGATCGACCGCGCTCAAGCCGGTGTTCGAGAAGGCCAATCTCGGCATGCAGCTGTTCCATGGCCGCGGCGGCGCGGTGGGTCGCGGCGGCGGATCGAGCTTCGCGGCGATCCTCGCCCAGCCCCGGGGCACGGTGCAGGGCCGCATCCGGGTGACCGAGCAGGGCGAGATCATCGCGGCGAAGTACGGCACGCGCGAGAGCGCGCGGACCAACCTCGAGGCGATGGCTTCGGCGACGCTGCTTGCCAGCCTGGAACCGGAGAAGCTGAACAAGGCCGATGCGGAGCGTTTCGCGGCGGCGATGGACCAGCTCTCCGACGCCGCGTTCAAGGCCTATCGCGGGCTGGTCTATGAGACCGAGGGCTTCACCAGCTTCTTCCGCCAGGCGACGCCGATCGCCGAGATCGCCGGGCTCAAGATCGGCTCGCGCCCGGCCAGCCGCAAGAAGAGCGACGCGATCGAGGACCTGCGCGCCATTCCCTGGGTGTTCAGCTGGGCGCAGGCGCGCGTGATGCTGCCGGGCTGGTACGGCGTCGGCCAGGCGATGGAGCAATTCGAGGACAAGGGGCTGTTGCGCGAGATGGCGACGGCCTGGCCGCTGTTCGCCTCGACGCTGGCGAACATGGAGCAGGTGCTGGCCAAGTCCGACATGGAGATCGCCGCGCACTATGCCGCGCTGGTCGAGGATGCGGGCCTGCGCGACAAGATCTTCGGGCAGATCCGCGAGGGCTGGCAGAAGACGCATGACGGGCTGCTCCAGGCGACGCGCCAGACGCGGCTGCTGGAGAAGCACCAGGCGCTGGAGACCTCGATCCGGCTGCGGCTGCCCTATATCGAGCCGCTCAACCTGCTGCAGATCGAGCTGCTCAAGCGCCACCGCGCCGGCGAGGAGGATCCGCGGATCGGCGAAGGCATCCTGCTGTCGATCAACGCGATCGCGACGGCGCTGCGGAACAGCGGGTAAGGCAGAGCGCGGTTCTACTCTCGTCATGCCCGCGAGGGCGGGGATGACGGTAATTCCGGCTTCGGAATCCCTATCCCCGTCATGCTGAACTTGTTTCAGCATCCAACGCGCCTCAGGCCATATCCTTGGTGGAGCGTTGGACCCTGAAACAAGTTCAGGGTGACGGTGGTTCTGTGGCCGCCTCAGTCCAGGAACGGCGCCGCGACTTCGGGGGGCACGCGGATCAGGCGTTGCGTCGCGCGGTCGATGATCGCCCAGGTGGTCTTGGCCTCGACCCGCACCTTCCCGTCGGCGCCGGTGAACTTCATGTGGCGATCGAAGCGCGCGCCGCGCGGGGCATGGGGTACCCAGGTCTCGGCGGTCACCGTCTCGCCTTCGCTGACATTGCCGCGATAATCGATCTCGTGCCGGGTCACGACCCAGAAATAGGCCGCCTCATGCTCGGGCGCGGCGACGGCATACCAATGCGCCACCGCCACGTCCTGGATCCACTTCACCCAGACGGCATTGTTGACATGGCCGAGCTCGTCGATGTCTTCGGGCCCGGCGGTGATCGTCGCGGTGTAGCTGGGCATCTGTCCTTCCGGCTTGATCGGGCGAGCTTCCCCCGCTTCGCCTTGCGCTGCAAGATGCCGCTGCACCCTATTCGGGATTTCTCGTCATCCCGGCTCAAGGCCGGGATGACGGTGTAGGGGCTGAGACGGGCTCAGCCGCGAATGGCGGTGCAGGCGATCGGCGGCTGGCCCGGCGCCTCGTACGACATGGCGTCGCCCTTGCCCTGGAAGGTCACCTGGCCGTCCGAATAGCGGATGCCCGAGGCCATGACCTGCTGCTGGAGCGTGACGCTGGTGCCGGCGCGGGTGACGACGGCGCTGCCCTTGTCGGGATCGAAGCGGGCGACGATGCGGACGCCGTCCATGCAGCGGAAGCGCGCGGTGATCGCCTTGCCCGTGCCCTTCGCGGGCGCCTTGTCGAGCGGCGCGGGCGAGGCATCGGTGGTGATGTTGGTCTCTTCGGCCTGCGCGGCGTTGACCGGTGCGGCGGGCTGCTGGCTGGAGCAGGCGCCGAGCGCGAGCAGGGCGATAAGGGGTAGGCGCATCGGGGAAATCCTTGGTTCGTTCGGCAGCGTAACGAACGCCCGATGCGCCCGTTCCCGTCAATCTTCCAGGGGTCGATTTCCGACAAAGCCGAGCTTGGTGATGCCCGCGCGCTTCACGGTCGCGAGCACGCCGTCGAACCGCTCATAGCGCGCTTCGGGATCGGTCTGGAGATGCAGCGCCGCCCCCGATTGCTGGAGCGCGGTCAGCCTGGCGGGCAGCGCTGCATCGGGGAGCGCGGCGCCGTTCCAGTAGAGCGAACCCTGGCGATCGATCGCGAGCACCGCGGGCGGCTGCGGATCGACGGTGCCGTGGCCGACGGGGAGATCGACCGGCACCTTGTGGCTGGCGATCGGGATGGCGATGATGATCACGACGAGCAGGACGAGCATCACGTCGATCAGCGGCGTGATGTTGATCGCGCCGATCGGGGCGGCATCGGGAAGACGACGGACACGGATTGCACGGGCCATGGCAGCTCTCCTCGTTATGATGATATACCGTAACACAACGAAGAAGGTTGGCAAGACCGGCTTATCGCCTCAGCAATTCTCGTATTTCCAGTTGCGGCGCTTGCCCTCGCGCATCCAGGCGACGGCCTCGGCGACGCGCCTGGCCTTGGTCTCGGGCCGCTTGGCCTCGGCGATCCATTCGCAATATTCGCGGCGGCAGCCGGGCGGGAAGGCGGTGAAGGCGGCCTGGGCGGCGGCGTCTCCGGCCAGCGCCTCGCCGAGCTCGGGCGGGACTTCGGCCTCGCCCTTGGGGGCGGCACGGGGACGGGCGGGCTTCGCTTCGCCGAGCCGGGCCACCGCGTCGCGGATCAGCTGCTCGACCTCCTCGGCCGGCGGCAGGTCGGCGAGCGATTCGATGCGGCCGAACTGGCCCATCGCCTCGCCTTCCCTGCCGGTTTCATTCTCCTGGCGGTTCCAGAAGCCGAAGCTCGCATGCGCCTTGAACGCGGCCATGTTGGCGAGCGGCTTGCCGCCCAGGGTGAAGAAGGGGTGCGACCATTTGATCGTCTCCTCCACCTGCGGCACCGCGACGTGGAAGCGATCGCGCAGCCAAGTGAGGATCGGCCGCGCGAACTCGGCGCGGCCCTCGATATAGGCGTCCACCCTGGGGTCCCTGGTCATGGGGCGGCATGTTCCGCCGCTCCATGCCGCAGGTCAATACGGGGTTTCAGGGCTCGAGCGAGTCCTCGTCGGCATCGTCGAGATCGTCGTCATCCTCGAGCTCGTCCTCGTCGAAATCGTCCTGGACCTCGTCCTCGGAGATGGCGCGCTCGGTCTGCTCGGCCTCGTCATCCTCCTCGCCGATCTCGTCGTCGACCATGCGGAGGTCGTCCGCGTCGTCATCGTCGTCGTCGCCGAAATCGGGGGACAGGTCGGTCAGGATATCGCCGTCGCTCGGGCCGTCATTGGTCGCCTCGAGGATCTCGGCGCGCTGGCTCTCGTCATAGCCTTCCTCGTCGAAACCGTCGTCACCCGAACCACGTCCCGGAACCTGGTAACCGCCCATTGCCTGTCCTCACGTAACGCGCCCGCCACCGCGGCGGGCCTCGTGAGTGCGAACGGCGATGGCGCCCGAGCGTTCCCTAGCCGGGGCGGAACATGCGTCCGCGCTCGGTCACCGCTACTACCACGAAAGCGATGACCCCCATAAGCAGGAATCCGGCGTAGAGCGGCACGGTGGTGCCATCGAACGCCTGGCCGATCGCCGCGCCGATCACCGCCGAGCCGAGCGTAGTGACGAAGCCCTGGAGGCTGGACGCGGTGCCGGCGATCTCGCCCATCTTCTCCATCGCCATCGCCGAGAAGTTCGAGGTGGAGAGGCCGACACAGCCCATCATCAGCGCCTGGAGCACCGTGAAGCTCCAGATCGATTCGAAGCCGGCCAGGGCGATGGCAAGGTGGACCGCGGCAAAGGCGATCATGCCCGCCAGAGCCGTGTGCGATATCCGGCGCATGCCGACCTTCATCACCAGCCGCGAATTGAGGAAGGAGCCGAGCGCCATGGTCGAGGCGACGCAGGGGAAGACCACCGCGAGCAGCCCGGGCGCGTGGAACACGTCCTCCATCACCTGCTGCACCGAGCCGATGAAGCCGAACATGCCGCCCGAGAGCAGCATGATGCCGATCGTGTAGCCCACCGCCTGGCGATCGCGCAGCATCAGGCCGTAATCGGCGACGATGCGCGCCGGGTTGAGCGAGAGGCGGCTCTCCTGGTCCAGCGTCTCGGGCATGCGCAGCCAGAACCACAGCACCACCGCGGCCGCGACACCGCCGATCGCCCAGAAGATCAGCCGCCAGGAACCGGCGTAGAGGATCAGCTGCCCCAGGCTGGGCGCGACGATCGGCGCCGCCATGAAGACGATGAAGGCCAGGCTCATCACCCGCGCCATCGCGCGGCCGGCGAAACAGTCGCGCACCAGCGCCACCGATACGACGCGTGCACCCGCCGCCGACGCGCCCATCGCGGCGCGGGCGATCAGCAACAGGGTGAAGCTGCCCGAGGCGGCGGCGACCACGCTGGTCACCACATAGGAAGTGAGCGCGATCGCCAGCACCGGGCGGCGCCCGAAGCGATCCGACAGCGGGCCATAGGCAAGCTGGGCGACGGCGAAACCGATCAGGAAGGCCGTGATGACGTACTGGCGATGATTGGGCTCGGCCACGCCGAGGCTGTGGCCGATCGCCGGCAGGGCAGGCAGCATCGAATCGATGCCGAGCGCGGTGAGCGCCATCATCGCGGCGACGAGGCTGACGAACTCGCCGAACGCGAGCGGCGCCTTATTCTGGGCGCTTGCTGTGAGGTGCGGCTCTTCCATAGCCGCGCAAATGGCGCATCCTCGCCGCTACGTCACCCCCTGTTGCATTGCCGGCATGCGTCCGTCCTTGCGTCCAAGGTCGCCATTCCGGCGACCAGGGGCCCGCGCCCTGCTTGGTCGGCGCCAGGGCCCATAGTAGCCCGGACGAAAGGTACATCGGGATCGCTGCGGCCAATGCGCCGGCCGACGCCAGACCTACCGCGTTCGAGGGAGCCGATGAGCAAGCTGCGCCTTATCCCGTCCCTGGCTTTCGGCCTGATCCTCACCAGCGCGGCGAACCCGCCGGCACCCGCCGGAACGCCAGGCGCCGCCCAATGCCCCAGAGGATGGTCGGGGTCGGTCCAATTCACGCGGAAGCAAATGAGTACGCTGTCCAAATCCTCGCCACGGATCGCCGGCAAGGGCATCCAGACCTCCAATTCGACGACGAACTATGATTATTCGGCGCGGATCAGGGTGCGCGAGACGCCCGAACGGCGCGGCTACAGCGTCGCCACAGCCAATGCGAGCTCGCTGCTCAGCTTCTCCGAAAGCCGTTCGTCTACGGATCAGGCCGTGTGCAGCGGCGAGCGCCAGCCGCGGACGATGTCAGGCTCCTTCACCACGCAACGGGAAACCCGCGCCAGCACCCCCGGCGTCGAGGCGAACGTCAGCGTCACGATGAGCGCGAACGGCGCCTATTCGATCGGCATATCCGTGCCCGCGCTGCATTCGACCACCACCGGGTCGAGCTCGAGCAGCTACAGCGGCCAGTGCTATCCCAAGAAGGGCGGCACCACCAACGTGCCGCCCGTCGAAGGCCGCACCGACCCCATCTCCTTCTCCACCGACGGCTCGCACCGGGTGCCGCTCTCCAACCTCGACCATCTGTCGGGCAGCTATTCGAAGAAGTATGGCAACGTCACCGATACGCTTGTCTGGGATCTCCGGCGGTGCGGCACGCCGTTGCGCCTGGTGGACCTCAAGTTCGAGGACATGAAGTTCCCGCTCTGGGAAGCATGGCGGGAGGTGACGCCCGAAACCACAACGGTCGACGGCAACATCGTGCGGATGCGAGCGATCGTCGCCAATGACTCGGGCGAGGACCAGTCGGCCACGCTGATGTTCAAGGACAGGGATCAGCCAGGAAAGAACATGCCGGAAGGCCCGGCCAAGCTGCTGAAGCAGGTCTCTTTCAACGTCCCGGCCGGCGAGGAGAAAACCGTCGATTTCCTTTGGGATACATCGGGCCACGCCTGGTACGATGACGGCCGCCCGAAGCACCGCCAGTCGATCAAGGCCGAAATCTGGGACAACAACAAGAAGATCGACGACCTCTCACGGAATCTGAATCTGGCGCCCAGGCCGCTCGTGCTGGTCCATGGCTACTGGGCCGATTGGTCGATGTGGAGAACCTGGCCCTCCATGCTCAACGAAACGCACTATGCCGGCTGGAATGCATTCGCGGTCGGCGAGAGGCCGGGCAATGGGAAGATGGACATGGGCGAGAGCGCGACGTCGCTGAAGCCCACCAAGACGATCAGCCAGAATGCCGCGGAACTGACGCGCTATATCCGCTATGCGCAGGAATTCTCCAATGCCTGGCACGTCGATATCGTCGCGCATACGATGGGGGGTCTGGTGGCGCGGCAATATATTCACCTGTCGATGCCGATCTACCCCGATGGCAAGCCGCAGGTCGCCCACCTTTTGATGCTGGGAACGCCGAATCTGGGCAGCCCCTGCGCCGACGTGATGAGCGCGCCCCTGGAGGCCATCGGCAAGCCGGTCGAGGCGTTGCGCGAGATGCGGACGGGCGCCGTCGCGCAGTTCAACAAGCATATTGTCGAGCGCAAGGGCGTGGAGTTCTCGGCCCTCGCCGGCACCCATGGCGTTCCCAGATGCTATTCGCTGGACTTCAATGACGGCTTCACCCCGGTGCCGTCGGCGCTCTGGACGATTGCGGACACCGCCAGGATGAACATCCTGTACGACACCATGGCCAGCGGCGGCGTGTTCTCCGACTTCGTGATGCCAAGGATCGCGAAGGGACCGGGGGTTCGACCGGCCGGGATCAAGCTGGAAGGCCCCAAATCCCGCACCCCATAGCGCCGGGCCGACTTTCAGGAATGACTATTGGCTGGCATGGCTCTTCCATCGCCGCGCCGCAGCGCCAAGCCCTGTTGCGCTGCCGGCATGCTTCCGCTAGTGTGTTGCGTAGATAATACGCTGGAGACTGGTCGATGCGTTATTTGCCGCTGCTGCTCCTTCCCCTCGCGCTTGCCGCCTGCGGCGGCGAGGGTACCTCGATCTCGATCAACGCGCATTCGGACGATGGCGACAATGCTGTGTTCGCGATGAACAACGGCGCCGTATCGGTGAAGAGCGACGGCTTCGAGGGCAGCTTCAAGGTCCCGAACATCAAGATGACCGCCGAGAATTTCGACATGGACGGCGTGAAGCTCTATCCCAATTCGACGATCACCAGCTTCAACGTCGATGCTACGGACCATGCCGGCAAGCAGAAGGACGAAGGCAAGGTGACCGCCGCCTTCTCCAGCCCCGCCGACCTTGCCAAGGTGCAGGGCTGGTTCCGCGAGAAGCTGACCGACAAGGGCTTCAAGTTCAACGAGAAGGGCAATGGCTTCGCCGGCACCACCGATGATGGCGAGAGCTTCACCATCGATCTTTCGGCGGACGGCGGGGCGAAGACCAGCGGCAAGATGGTGATTGTCGGGAGCTAGAGCTGGGCGGTTCGCCGCCTGGCTGTTCCCCGGCGAAAGCCGGGGGCCAGGGTAACGGAGCGACACGGCAGAGAAACCCTGGGCCGCCGGGGGGGGGGGGGGGGGGGGGGGGGGGGGGG
>NZ_JASATQ010000110.1:0-9240 GCF_038440415.1 Sphingomonas sp. OTU376
GCCCCGCCCCCCCCCCCCCCCCCCCCCCCCCCCGGGGGAACCAGGAGGTATAATGGTCTTCGACTTGCGAGGCGCGCTGCTCAAAAAGGCCGAGGTCGAATCGGCGCGCCTCGACGATTTCGAATTCCGTCTGCGCGCCCGTACGATGCGCCTCCTCGCGCCGTTGATGGGTGTGGAGCCCGACCAGCTGGTCGCCCGCATCGCCGTGGAGCCCGACGAAGCGATCCTGGCCTCGCTCCCCGAAACCGCCCGCGCCTGGTATGACGAAGCCCGAACCGAAGCTCGCCGCCAGCTGATCGCCGAACGCGGCGATCCGACGCCTTACAAGCTGGCGTGATTTAGCCTCTTCCAATGTAGGATTTTGCCTGACACGCTCGTCAGGTTCTTTCTCATCGCAAATAGATCTGAAGCATAATCCGGCGCGAGATCAGTTCACCGCCTCACCCGGATCGGTGCCCCAGATATGGCTCTGCTCGATATAGCCGCCGCGTCCGGCGACGTCGAACCAGCACCAGCCGCTGGCGCAGCGGCTCACCCGGCCGACCACGCCCGGTGCCGCGCGCCAGCTTACTCGGGCATTGAAGCGCGGTGCGTCACGCATCTCGCTCACCGTACCGATCACCATCGCGGTACGCACATCGTCGAGCAGGTTCGCCAGCATCCAGCCCTGGGTGCCGTCGGGATCCTCGACCTTGCGCCACTCGCCATAGATGTCGATCACCTTGAGCGGCAGCCCGCGGCGCTGGTAGAGCCAGTTCGACGGATAGTTGCGCCCCGGCCCGGTGCGCATCCGCGCCTTCTCGGCCTTGATCGAAACGAAATAGGGCGTCTTGCGCTGTGCGAATGCAGGAACGGCCAGCCCCAGCGCGACGACGCCGAGCACGACCCATTTCCCGAAACGCATGCGACCCCCATGAATATTGTGTGTGGGAACCGTTTACCCTGAGCAGCCCCTCGCCATCAACCGTTGACTGGCGCCCCTGCACCGGCCAAGCCGCCTTTTATGGCACAAGGCCCGCGCCCTTCCCGCCCCCGGGTGATCGTCACCCGCGCGCTGCCCGAGAGCATCGAGGCGCGCATGGCCGAATTGTTCGATGCGGCGACCAATCCCGGTGACGTGGCCCTGACCCGCGATCAGCTCGCCGCCGCGATGGCCGATTGCGACGTATTCGTTCCCACCGTTACCGACCGGGTCGATGCCGCGCTGATCCAGGCCGCGCCCGATCGCCTCCGGCTGATCGCCAATTACGGCGCCGGCGTCGGCCATATCGATCTCAAGGCCGCCCGCGAGCGTGGGATCACCGTGACCAACACTCCCGGCGTACTGACCGAGGATACTGCCGACATGGCGATGGCGCTGGTTCTCGCCGTGCCACGCCGGCTGGTCGAGGGCGATGAACTGGTCCGCCAGGGCGCGTGGAAGGGCTGGGCACCCACTTCGATGCGCGGCCACCGCATCGGCGGCAAGAAGCTCGGCATCCTCGGCATGGGGCGGATCGGCCAGGCCGTCGCGCTCCGCGCCCGTGCCTTCGGCCTGCAGATCCATTACCATAATCGCCACCGCCTGCCCCAGGTGCTCGAGGCACAGCTCGGCGCCACCTGGCATGGCGAGCTCGATTCGATGATCGAGGCGGCGGACATACTGACCATCCACACCCCGCATACCGATACCACCGGTGGCCTGATCGACGCGCGCCGGCTCGACCTGCTTGGCCCCAAAGGCTGGCTGATCAACACAGCCCGCGGCGAAATCGTCGATAATGAAGCAATGATCGCGGCGCTGACCGAGGGCCGCATCGCCGGTGCCGGGCTCGACGTCTATGTGGGCGAGCCCGCCGTTGATCCGCGCCTGATCGCGCTGGATAATGTCGTGCTGCTCCCGCACCTCGGCTCAGCCACCTTCGAGGGCCGCGAGGACATGGGCGTGAAGGTGATCTCGAATATCCGTGCCTGGTCCGACGGACATCGCCCGCCCGACCAAGTACTCGATGGCTGGGTGTAGTTATCTTATAAATACTTTGGATTATCTGGAACAATAGCTCCAATCCGGAGCATCTTCCGTCAAATTAACCAAGGTCAGCAAGTCCTCGGTAAACGCATTTCCACGTAGTTATACCCTACGCAAAGCCACCTATAGGGTGCACCGCAAGGGGGACTTGAATGCAGCCGAGAGAATCGAGGCGGGAGGTCGTCATTCCCGCCCAGATGCGCAGCAAGCGAGGATGGTCTGACGTAACCATCCGCAACATCTCGCCGCATGGCATGATGTTGCTGGCGCCGTTCCCGCCCAGGCCGGGAACCTATGTCGAGGTCCGCCGGGCCTCGCTGGCGATGGTCGGCCGGGTCGTGTGGGTGAAGGGCAAGACGCTCGGCATCCAGCTGATCGAGCGGCTGAACTTCAACGCCCTGCTACGCGCCGCCAACGAAACCCTGGCCATCAGCAGCAACCGCACGGCGCGGAACAACGAGCCGCAGGTACCGGCCCCGGCGCTGCCGGCCGATACCTCACCAGGCATCTTCCAGAGCTGGCTGCGTGCCGGCATCGACCTCATCCGCGGCCAGAGCCGCCGCGACACCGCCACGGCGGATTTGACCGAAGCTTCCTGACGACTTTCCAAGACGTGGCCTAAGCCACGCAGGAAACCCCTCGATCGCCCCTAGTCGCCCGTCAGGATCCGGTCCACCAGCTGCTTCACCGTCGGCACGAAACCGTTCGAATAGAACGGGTCCCGCTTGAAGTGATAGGCAGCGTGCCCAGCGAACATCAGGTTCTCGTCGGTCGGGCCGCCATGCGCGATGTCCTGCAGCGTCTTCTGGATGCAGAAGCTGCGCGGGTCCGCCAGTCGCCCGGTCGAGTTGGTCTCGGTATCCGCCCAGGACGAGAAGGCGCACTGGCTAAGGCAGCCCATGCAGTCCTTCTGGTCGGTGCGGATGATCTGCTGCTCCTCGGGCGTGACGAACACCAAAGTGTTGTCCGGCGTCTTGAGCGCGGCGGTGAAGCCGTTGCCGAACCACTGGCGCGCGCGCAGCAGGTCGTTGCGCGTCACCCAGAAATTCTTGCCCTTCACGCCCACATCGAGCTGGAAGGTGTGGTCGCCCGCTTCCTCGGTCGAATAGGGGATCTGGCGCTCCGAGCGCGCTTCGAGATTGCGCAGGAACGGGTTGCGCACGGCGCTCGAATAGAAGCCGGTCGGCGAGAAGCGGTGCAGCAGCACTTCGCCTTCCTCGATCTGGGTCAGCTTCGACTTCCAGCCCTGCGGGATCGGGCTTTCCTGGGTCAGCAGCGGGCGCGTGCCGAACTGGAAGGCGATCTTGCCGAGCTCGGGATTGTCGATCCAGTCGTTCCAGTCGCGCAGGAACCAGACGCCGCCGGCCATCACGATCGGCACATCGTCCGAGATGCCGCCCTCGCGCATCACCGCGCGCAGTTCCTTGACGCGCGGATACGGGTCCTGCGGCTGCAACGGGTCCTCGGCATTCGACAGGCCGTTATGGCCGCCGGCAAGCCAGGGATCCTCATAGACCACCGCCGCCAGCCATTCGCTCGCCTTGGAATAGGCGCGCTTCCACAGCGCGCGGAAGGCGCGGCCCGAGCTGACGATCGGCAGGTAGTTGACGTTGTACGACGCCGCGATCTCGCTGAGCTTGTAGGGCATGCCCGCGCCGCAGGTGACGCCGGCCACCATGCCGCGGGTGCGCTCGAGCACGCCGTGCAGCACGCGCTGCGCACCGCCCATTTCCCACAGCACGTTGATGTTGATCGCACCCTTGCCGCCGGCGATCTCGAAGGCCTTCTTGACCTGCTGGACGGCGCCTTCGATCGCATAGGCGATCAGCTCTTCATGGCGCTCGCGGCGCGTTAGTGCGTTGTAGATCTGCGGGATGATCTTGCCGTCGGCATCATAGCTGTCGGCATTGACCGCGGAGACCGTGCCGATGCCGCCCGCGGCGGCCCAGGCGCCTGCGCTGGCGTGGTTGGTGGCAGCCACACCCTTGCCCCCCTCGACGATCGGCCAGACCTCGCGGCCGTTGTACAGGATGGGCGACAGACCCTTGAACACAGAACCTCCAGACTAAAAATTCGGGCGACGCTAGACGCATTGGACGCAACAAGCGAGCAACATTCGTTATTGCAGTGCGTCAGGTCGTCCCATTGCGGCGCCATAGAGCCGCGCATAGGCGGCGATCATTTCGCTCTCATCGTAGAACGCACGGGCGCGCGCGCGGTTCTCCTCGCCGACGAGCTTGCGCTCCTCGGGATGCTTCACGAACATGTCGATCCGGTCGCGCAGCACCACTTCGCTGCGCTCGGGGGGCAGGAAGTGGCGGTTGCGGTCGCCGACCATCGAAGGGATGTCGCCCACCATCGGCGCGACCACCGGCAATCCGGCGGCCATCGCCTCGAGCACCGAAAGCGGCGCCTGCTCGCTCTTCGAGGAGAGCGCGAACACGTCGAACAGCCCCATATAGCGATGCGGCTCGCGCAGGAATCCGGGCAGGATCACGTCATCCTCGATCGCCATTGCCTCGGCGGCATCGAGTATGGCCTGGCGCTCGGGCCCCTCGCCCACGATCACCAGCTTGAAGCGCGTGTTGAGCCCGGCGACGGCGCGGACCAGCATCGGCAGGTCCTTGACCGGCCGTAGCCCCGCCACGGCACCGACCACCAGCGTGCCGGGCTTCTTCTTCTTGAGTTCGGGGATCAGCTCGACATCGGGCTTGCCGGCGAACTGCATCGTCGGGATGCCGTTGGCAATGCGGAACAGCCGTTCGGCCGGCTGGCGCCAGTGCTTCAGCGCGATCCGCTCCAGCACTTCGGAAGGCACCACCAGCGCGTTGGCGGCGGGCAGCGCGATCCGGCGATACATGTTGCGCACCGGGTTGAGCCGCTCGGCCTCATCCTGGTTGAACCCATCCTCGTGGTGGATCACCGGCGGCAGGCCCTTGCCGAACACGCGCGCCGCCATCACCCCGTCGATCGCGCCCCAATTATAGGTCAGCACCAGGTCGAACCGGCGCATGTAGCGCGCGATCGCCTCATAGCGCTTCGCGGAAGGCTTGCCCGAGAGCGGCGGCGGATCCAGCGCGATCTCGTACTTGATCCCCTGGGCGATCATCGCCCGCGCCTCGAGCTGGTCGGGCATCGCCGAGACGATCGTGTGCCGCGCCTTGTCGCCGAACGCATTCATCAGCCGCACGGCGCGCGCTTCCTTGCCGCCGAGGTTGAAGGTTGAATGGAGATGGAGGATGTGGATGGGCATCGTTGGAATGGCTCGATAGTCAATCCGTCATCCCGGCGAAAGCCAGGATATCGCGCGGCAAGAGTTCGACACGTGCCACGGAATCCCGGCCCGCGTCGTGACGGCGATCAAATCTTCGCCAGCAGCCGCTCGATCCCCGCCACCGCCTCCGGCTCCTCCAGCGTCGGTGCATGGCCGATGCCCGGCACCGTCACCAGCTCGGCACCCTGCACCCGCGCCACCATCCGCTCGGCGGTATCCTCGCTCAGGATATCCGAGCGCTCGCCGCGCACGATCAGCAGCGGGCGGCCGTTCATCGCCTCGATCGTCGGCCACATGTCCGGCCCGGTCTCGTTGCCCGGCACGCGGAAGGGCTCGGCGATCTTCATGTCGTAATCGAGCACGATCCGCCCCGAGCTGTTCACCCGGTAGAGCCGCTTGGCCATGCGCAGCCAGTCCTCGATCCCATAGTCCGGATAGACATCGGCATTGCCCTCGGCGACGCCGCGCGCCGCGTGCATCCAGGTCGGGTACCACACCGCCTTGCCGACATAGGTGCGGATCCGCGCCAGCCCGGCCGGATTGATCTCGGGGCCCACGTCATTGAGCACCACGCCCGCCAGCTTGTCGCGCTCGGTGGCGGCGAGCAGCATCGTCACCAGCCCGCCCAGCGAGGTGCCGACCGCGACGAACTTCTCGACCTTCAGCTCCTCGAGCAGCGCCTCGACGTCCTGGAAATAGGTGAGCGGCACATAGGACATCGGGTCCTTGGCATAGCCGCTCTCGCCGCGCCCGCGGAACTCGACGCACAGCACGCGCCACTGCCCGGCCAGCCGCTCGGCCAGCGCCTCATAGTCGCGCGCATTGCGGGTCAGCCCCGGGAAGCACAGCACCGGCGGCTTGTCCGCCGGGCCTGCATATTCGCGATAGTGGAGACGAATCCCGTCCCGCGACCACCAGAAACCGTCGGAATAGTTGCGTCGCTCGGCCATCCTTCCCCATATCGCTGCATGGACTTCACTCCGCAACAGGCGATCCTCGAACTCGGCGACAGCTTCTACGATCCCGTAGCAGCCGCGCGCTTTCCCCAGACCATCCTGCGCTTCCGCAACGATCGCGCGGCGGCGCAGGTCGGGCTGGACGGCCTGTCGGACGAGCAATGGATCGCTCATTTCGGCCGCTTCGAACCGCTGAAGGGCAGTCTCCCGACTCCGCTGGCGCTGCGCTATCACGGCCATCAGTTCCGCGTGTACAACCCCGAGATCGGCGACGGCCGCGGCTTCCTGTTCGCGCAGATGACCGACGTGCAGGGCCGGCTGCTCGACCTCGGCACCAAGGGATCGGGCCAGACGCCGTACAGCCGCTTCGGCGACGGCCGACTCACCCTCAAGGGCGGTGTCCGCGAGATCCTCGCCACCGAGATGCTAGAGGCGCTGAATGTCGAGACCAGCCGCACCTTCTCGCTGATCGAGACCGGCGAGGAGCTGCACCGCGGTGACGAGCCCTCGCCCACCCGCTCCTCGGTGCTGGTCCGGATGAGCCACGGCCATATCCGCATCGGCACCTTCCAGCGCCTCGCCCATTTCCAGGAGACCGAGGCGATGGAGCGCCTCGTCGCCTATGTGCTGCGCCACTATTATGGCGAGGAACCCGGCGAGGACGCTCCCGCCCGGCTGCTCGCCCATGTCGCGAGGCGCACCGCGACGATGGCCGCGCGCTTCATGGCCGCCGGCTTCGTCCACGGCGTGCTCAACAGCGACAATATCAACGTCACCGGCGAGAGTTTCGACTACGGCCCGTGGCGCTTCGCTCCCTTCTGGGAATCGGGCTTCACCGCCGCCTATTTCGACCATGCCGGGCTCTACGCCTTCGGCCGCCAGCCCGAGGCCATCTACTGGGACGTGATGCAGCTCGCCATCGCGCTGCGCCAGATCGCCGACGAGGAGCCACTGATCGCGGCGATGGAGGGCTTTGCCGAAGTCTATCAGCGCGAAGTGACCGCCGCGCTGCTCTGGCGCCTCGGCGTCGCCCCGCGCAGCGCCGAGGCCGACCGGGTGCTCGCCGGCGTGCTCGAAAAGGCACTGGCGGAGACGCTCACGCCGATCGACCAGTTCTTCTTCGATGCGTTCGGCGGCACGCTGCCCGAGGAATATGGCGAAGCATTCGACGATCTGCGCGGCCAGCTCGCCTTCTACCAGCCCCGCAAGGCCCGCGATCACGCCTATTGGAGCGGCACGCCCTGCTCGATGCTGATCGACGAAGTCGAGACGATCTGGGCGTCGATCGCCGAGTCGGACGATTGGGGGCCTCTCCACGCCAAGGTGGCGGCGATCCGCCGGATGGCGGAGGCCCTTGGGGGTTCCGATAAGGCATAGCCATCGTCAGAAACGTGCCGGGGCCTGGCACTGGCCTCGCCGCGAAAATTGGTGCAAGAGCGCCTGAACCTTCCTGAAAGACCAAGTTCCCCTACATCGATGCCCGGCACGGAAATCATCTCGACCGAACCCGCAACCGGCGCCGTGCTGTGGCGCCAGATGAGCGGAGACGCCGACAAGGAAGTCGCCCTTGCGCGCGCCAGCTGGGCCGCCTGGGCCGCCCATCCCCTTGCCTATCGGATCGAAGCGCTGCGCCGCTTCGCGAACGTGGTGCGGCAAAAGGCGGATGCCTTCACCGACCTGCTCGCGCGTGAGACCGGCAAGCCGCTCTGGGAAGCGCGCACCGAAGTCGAGACGGTGATCGCCAAGGTCGATATCTCGATCACCGCCTATTCGGAGCGCACCGGCCAGCGCCGCATCGATGCGCCGATGAACACCCGGCTGGCGCTGCGCCACAAGCCGCACGGCGTGCTGGCGGTGCTCGGGCCGTACAATTTCCCGGTCCACCTGCCCAACGGCCATATCGTCCCGGCGCTGCTCGCGGGCAACGCAGTGGTGTTCAAGCCGTCGGAGAAGACCCCGGCCTCGGGCGCTTTCCTGGTCGATTGCTATCACGCCGCCGGCATTCCGGAGGGCTGTGTCCGCCTGCTGATCGGCGGTCCCGACGAGGGCAAGGCGCTGGCCGGCCACCCGGATATCGACGGTCTGCTGTTCACCGGCTCGGCCAATACCGGCATCGCGCTCAACCGCCAGTTCGCCACCCGGCCCGAGAAGATCCTCGCGCTCGAGATGGGCGGCAACAATCCGATTGTCGTGTGGGACACGCCCGATCTCTATTCGGCCGCCGTGCTCGTCGTGCAGTCCGCCTTCACCACCGCCGGCCAGCGCTGCACCGCCGGCCGCCGGCTGATCGTCGACGAGAAGCTCTACGATCCGCTGATGGCCGAGCTCAACAAGCTGATCGGCCGTCTCATCATCGGCGAGCCGCATGCCGATCCCGCCCCGTTCATGGGGCCGGTGATCGACAATGACGCCGCCGACATGCTCACCGAGAGCTTCCTTGCCCTCTCCACCATGGGCGGCCGGCCGCTGCGCCACATGGAGCGCCCGATCGAGGGCCGCCCCTTCCTCACCCCTGGCATGATCGACATGACCGAGGCGAAGGAGAAGGTCGATGTCGAGCTGTTCGGCCCGATCCTCCAGGTCTTCCGGGTGAACAGCTTCGAGCAGGCAATCGTCGAGGCGAACGACACGCGTTACGGCTTGTCCGCCAGCCTGGTCTCGCAGGATCCCAAGCTCTACGATCAGTTCTGGGCGAACATCCGCGCCGGCATCGTCAACTGGAACCGCCCGACCAACGGCGCGTCCTCGGCGGCGCCGTTCGGCGGCGTGGGCTGGTCGGGCAACCACCGTCCCAGCGCCTATTACGCCGCCGACTATTGCGCCTATCCGGTGGTCTCCTCGGAGAGCGAATCCTCCCGCGCCTCGATGGGCATCGGCCTGCGCGACGCCTGAGCCAGCTGGACTTCTTGGTTCCCCGGGGGGGGGGGGGGGGGGGGGGGGGGGGGGGGGGGGGGGGGGGGGCGGGGGCGGGGGGGGGGGGGGGGGGGGGGGGGGGGGGGGGG
>NZ_JASATQ010000111.1:0-9184 GCF_038440415.1 Sphingomonas sp. OTU376
TTTTCCCGTGTCTTATTGGCCCCTCCCGTGGCGGCGGGCCCCAACGCCCGGGCCTCCTTTTTTTGTGCCTGTTGGGTCGGTTTCGGCGCGTTCGCGCGTCTATAGTGGTTGACGCCTCTATAATGATCCTAAGAGGAGAATAGGTCTTGTTTCCCAGGATCAGAGAAATCACGGATGCGTTCGGCGGCCGCCTGCAGGTGAGCGTCGAGGAGCATCCTTCAGGGGCACTGGTGGTGCTCGAGCGGCCCGACATGCTCGGCCGTCCGCGCGTGATGCTCGACGGCTACGGCGTGGACGTGCTCTCGGGTTATATCATGTCGGCGCGCCTCGCCGTGCCGGATACGCTGCCCGACGAGCATATCGACGGCGTCTTCGCCACGCGTTTCCGCCTCGGCCTGGATCCCTGCGCGGCGCTTGCACTCACGCAGTCGAGCGGCCCGGCCCTCGATATTCCCGCGCCGTTCTGGGATCGGCTCTATGCAGAGCTCTGCCTGGTCGCGGCGCATGCACGCGAACTCGGCCGGCGCGCCGAAGCGCGTGTCCATTGATTCCGCAAAAACACATACGGGCTTGCCCGTACTACGCCCGGGGCCGCGTTTGCTGCATCTAGGGTACAAATTCCACACGAACGGGTCAGGGGTGACAAATGGGCGTTGGTGAATTGGCGTTTGGTACAGGGGTTTCCGCCAGCTACACGGTGACGCTTTCGTTGACGGTGGAGGACGCCCGCACGCTGTGGGCAGCCGCTGCCGAGCGGGCGCTGGCTGCACCGGGGATGACGCTGGCGGACGTGCTCGACACGATCGGGCCGCGCGAGGATCCGTCGATTGCGGATTGCATTGCTATGCTGACGGCGCCGGCGGCGCTGCCGGGCTGCACGCTGGACGGCTATGAGGTGCTGGACCCGGACATGGGCCTGGCTCCGGCACAGATCATCCAGCTGCCGACGCAGCCGCTGCTGCGCGCCGCGCTCGGCTGATCTTCCCGAACTTGTGAAACGGCAACGGGGTCCTTCGGGGCCCCGTTTTCGTATGTGCCGCCGATATCGGCGGACGGTTGATATGCGGCTGATCAAGGGCCGTGCCGTCTGCGTCGCGCACAAAAAAGAGCGGCCCGGTGGAGGAGGAACCGGGCCGCTCTATTTTAAGCGAAAGGAAAACAGGGCGCCTGGGCGCCGGCAGAGAGGCGGACGGATCGCGAGGGGATTGATACGTCCGCCCGCCTCTCTTCTTTCATTATAGAGGCCGGGAAGGAGCCTCCCAAACGTACGCCCCTCAGGAATTCCCCTAGGCGCCGGTGTCGGTGCCAGTGTTGGTGTCGGTATTGGTGGCCGGGGCGGTGCCGATGCGGATGAGCTTGCTCGAATCCACTTCGTTGCCGTTCACCGTCACCAGGACTGCGCCGTTGGCGAGCTGGACGTCGTTGACCACGCCGATGCTGTGCACCGTGGTGTTGGTGATCTCGCCGCCCGAGGCGTCGAGTGCCTTGATCGACAGCGAATACTTGCCGGCGGGCGCCTCAGTGCCGGTCGAGGTCAGGCCGTCCCAGGCGAGCGTGCCCTGGTCGCCCTTCACTTCCACCGTGCGCGTATCAACCACCTTGCCCGAGGCATCGGTGATCGTCGCGACGATCGAGGTGGCGGTGCGCGGGGTCGTCCAGCTCCACTGCGCGGCCTGGGTGTCGCTCAGGCCCGAGATGGGCGAGTCCACCTCCACCGCGCGGCCGATCAGCGACGAAGCCTGAGTCAGGTTCTGCGTGCCGAGCGTCGACAGGATGTCCTTGAGCGTCGAGGTCTGCGCCATCGACTGCTCGACCTGCGAGTACTGCACCAGCTGCTGGGTGTACTGGCTGGTGTCCATCGGGCTCAGCGGATCCTGGTTCTGCATCTGCGTGGTCAGCAGCTTCAGGAACATCGTGAAGTCGGCGTTCAGCCCGGTGCTGTTCGCGGTCGCGGTGCTGTTGGTCGCAGCCGTGTTGGTCGTGTTGGTGACGGTAGTCATGCTGGTGCGCTCCTAGGCGAGGAGATCGACCTGCCCGTCGCCGCGGATGCTGCGATAGGCGGTGTCGTTGGTGTCGGTTTCGTCATTGCCGGCAAGCTGGTTGCCGGAGGCGTTCTGGCCCTGCTGCTGCTGCGACTGCGCGTTGCCGCCCTCGCTGCGGCTCTCGAAGCGGAAGCTCTGTGCGTCGGTGCGGATCCCTGCCTGGTCGAGCGAGCGGCCAAGGTCCGGCATGTCCTGGCGGAGCAGGTCGAGCGCATGGGTGCTTTCCGCGCGCACCGTGGCGTGCAGCTTGCCGCCGTCGTCGAACGACAGCGTCACCTCGACCTTGCCGAGATTGTCCGGGCTCAGGCGGACGCGCAGCGTATCCTCGCCGGCCTCGACCTTGCGGGCGATCTCGACGCCCATCTGCTGGCCGAGATGGCCGGGCCGGGCAACGACGACCGGCTCCGCTGCGACTGCCGCGGGAGCGGTCTGAGCGCGAGCCGGATCGGTGGCGGCATGCGTGGGTGCGGCATGCGACGGAGCGGCGTCCTGGCGCAGCGTGAACGCCGGCGCCTGGCCGCGCTCGTCGCCGCTGGCTGCATTGTCGTTCTTGCCCTGTTTGCCCGTGATGGCGGAGACCGCGCCCGAGGCCTTGTCGGCCACGGTTGCGGAATTGGTGCCTGGCGTGTCGAAAGCAGCGGTGCGCGCGGCATCGGCCTTGCGGCCGCCGATCGTGACTTCGCCGATCTGGCGTGTGGCGGAGGGCTGCGGCTTCACCGCGACTTCCCCGCGTACCGGCGCCTGGGCGATCGCGACTGCGGCCATGTCGCCGGCCAGGGGCGCGGCATCCGGCGTTGCGGCGGGATCGATCTCGCCTTGCTTCTCCGCACCGTCGGTCTGGCGCGAGCCGCGCTTGACCGGAATCTTCGGAGCATCGGCGGGCTGCTCGGCCTGGACTTCGACCTCCGCTTCGCCCTGCGGCTTGGCGGGTACGCCGGGCTCGGGCGCAGGCTCGGCGAGCACGGGCTTGGAACCGGCTGCGGGCTTGGCATCGACGATCGGCGCGGACGGCTTGTCACCGGTGGGAGCCGGGGCCGCAGGCTCCGCCGTTACCGGCGCCGCAACGGGTACCGGCATCATGTCGGCTTCCGGCTGCGCCTCGGTGGGCAACTGCACCACCGGCGCGGCTGCAGTCGGGGCCGCAGCGTCAAGCGGGGCCTCGGGCATCGCCACGGGGGCACATGCCGCCGGCGCCAGCGGCGCGGCGGTGGTGAGCAGTTGCGCCATGCTCAACGGCGTGGCGGGCGCAAGCGTGTCGTTCGCGGCGAGCGGCGGCGTGAGGCCGTTGGCCGGCGAAGCGGCGGGGTTCGCCGGCGCGCCGAGCAGCGCCGCGAAGCCGATGCCACCGGCTGCGGGAATGGCGCCTCCTGCGCCGAACAGACCCGTAGGAGACCCGATCGTGTTTATCTGCATTCAGGCGCCTCATGGGCGGGCATCTGGGCCCGCAATATTCCTTATAGGACGGTCTCGGCCACTAGGGTCGGGACCTCATCCAATTGTCCCGAGCGCACGGATGCGGGCGCGGGAATGGATCTCGTTCTGCGACAGCACGACGGTGGCCGGACGGACGCGCTCGATGATCGAGCGGACGAACGGGCGGATCGCCGGGCTGGTCAGCAGGCAGGGGATCTCGCCGTCCTGCGCCAGCCGGTCATAGGTCTCGCGGACGTGCTGGATGAACTTGTGCAGCGAGCTCGGCGCCATCGCCAGCTGGCGGTCGTCGCCCTGGCCCAGGATGCTCTCGGCGAACTCCTGGTCCCATTCGGGCGACAGGGTGACGACGGGGATCGCCTCGCCGCGGACCTGCGACGCGCTGATCTGACGGGCCAGGCGCGAGCGGACATGCTCGGTCATCTGGGTCAGGTTGCTGGTCAGCGGCGCAGCCTCGGCGATGCCTTCCAGGATCGTCGGTACGTCGCGGATCGAGATGCCTTCGCTCAGCAGGTTCTGCAGGATGCGCTGCACGCTCGAGATCGAGACCTTGCTGGGCACGATGTCCGCAACCAGCTTCTCGGAGTCCTTGTGGACTTCGGTCAGCAGCTTCTGCGTCTCCGAATAGGAGAGCAGGTCGGCGATGTTGTCCTTCACCAGCTCGGTCAGGTGGGTGGTGATGATGGTACCGCACTCGACCACGGTCAGGCCGCGGAAGCCCGCCTCGTCGCGCAGCTCGCGATCGATCCACAGGGCGGGGAGGCCGAACACCGGTTCCGTGGTCGGCTCGCCGGGCAGGCCGGCCGGGCCGCCGCCGGGGTTGATCATGAGAAGCTTGTCGATGCGGATCTCGCCGCGCGCGGCCTCGGTTTCCTTGATCGTGATGACATATTCATTGGGCTTTAGGCCCATATTGTCGATGATCCGGACCGAGGGGAGGACGAAGCCGAAGTCGGTCGCCATCTGGCGGCGCAGCGCGCGGACCTGGTCGTCGAGGCGCGGCTCGCGCTCGGCCTCGTTGATCATCGGCAGCAGCGCATAGCCGATCTCGATGCGCACCGCGTCGATCGCCAGCGTCTGCGAGATCGGCTGCTCGACCACGGCGGCGGCGGCCTGCTCCTGCGCGACGGCGAGCTTCTCCATCGCGGTCTTGGCGGCGGCGTTCCTGCTCATCTTCCACGCGGCGAAGCCCGAGGCGGCCGAGAAGATGGCGAAGGGCAGGAAGGGCATGCCGGGCATGATCGCCAGCGCGCCCATCAGGAACGAGACCATCCCGAAGGCCTTCGGGTAGCGGCCCATCTGCTCGCTGAGCGCCGAGCCGGTCTTGCCCTTCACGCCGCCCTTGGAGACGAGCAGGCCCGCCGCGATCGAGATGATCAGCGCCGGGATCTGGCTGACCAGGCCGTCGCCGGCGGTCAGCACGGTATAGGTGTGGAACGCCTCGCCGATCGGCACGCCGTGCGAGACGACGCCGATCGTCAGGCCGACGACGATGTTGACCGCGGTGATCAGCAGGCCGGCGATCGCGTCGCCCTTCACGAACTTCGAGGCACCGTCCATCGCGCCGTAGAAGCCGCTCTCGGCTTCCACTTCGGCACGGCGGGCCTTGGCCTGGTCCTCGTTGATCATGCCGGCCGACAGGTCGGCGTCGATCGCCATCTGCTTGCCGGGCATCGAGTCCAGGCTGAAGCGCGCCGCGACTTCGGCGATGCGCCCGGCACCCTTGGTGATGACGACGAAGTTGATGACGATCAGGATGATGAAGATGGTGAGGCCGATGATGACCTCGCCGCCCATCAGGAACTCGCCGAATGCCCCGATCACGCCGCCGGCGGCGTCATGGCCTTCATGGCCGTGGGTGAGGATCAGGCGGGTCGAGGCGAGGTTGAGGCCGAGCCGCAGCATCGTCGCGACAAGCAGGATCGTCGGGAAGGCGCTGAGTTCCAGCGGCTTCTCGATGAACAGCGCCGTCATCAGGATCATCACCGAAACGGTGATCGACAGGGCGAGGCCCAGGTCGAGCAGCCAGCCCGGGATCGGCAGGATCAGCATCGCGATGATGGCGATCACGCCGACCGCGAGCGCCATGTCGCGGTTGGCGCCGATCCTCTGCATGAAGTTCACGATAACGGGAGGCATTCTGCTCTCACTTTATTTGGGGTCAGCGTGAAACGGCTCAGGCCGCGGGCGGCACGGCGATGCCGCCCTCGATGAAGGTGCGCAGCTTGTTGCGCATCGTGCGCACCGAGATGCCCAGGATGTTCGACGCCGAGGTGCGGTTGCCCTGGCAGCGCTCCAGCGTGCCGAGGATCAGCTCGCGCTCCACCTCTTCCACCGTGCGACCGATCAGCCCGTTCACTTCGATGCGGCCATCGGCGACCGAGGGCAGCGACACGATCGCTTCCAGCGGCGAGCCGTCGGCGCGGGTCAGGTCCTCCGCCTCGATCTGCTGGCCATGGGCCAGCAGCGCGGCGCGGTGGATGCACTCGCGCAGCTCGCGGATGTTGCCCGGCCAGCCATAGGCGCGCAGCACCGCGATCGCCTGCAGAGAAAGCGGGCGGGCGGGCAGGCCGTCCGCCTGGGCGAACTCTTCCATGAAGTGTTCGGCCAGTCCGGCAATGTCATCGCCATGCTCGGTGAGCGGCGGCACCTCGATGCGGGCCAGGCTCAGGCGGACGAGCAGGTCCTCGCGGAAGCTGCCGGCTTCCACCGCCAGCTCCAGGTCCATGCTGGTCGAAGCGATCAGCCTTGCCTCGAAGGGCACGTCCTCTTCGCCGCCGAGACGGCGGAAGCGCTTCTCGATCAGCGCGGCGAGCAGCCGGGCCTGGGTGGCCGGGGCAAGCGCGCCGACTTCGCGCAGGAAGATCGTGCCGGTGCGGGCACCCTCGAGGCGACCGACGCGGCGTGCGGCGGCGCCCGGAAAGGCACCGGCCTCATGCCCGAACAGTTCGGATTCCAGCACATCGGCGGCAACGCCGGCGCATTCGACCGAGACGATCGGATCGGCACGGCCCGAAAGCCGGTGGATCTCGCGCGCCATCGTTTCCTTGCCGCTGCCCTTGCCGCCGCTCACCAGCACCGGCGAGCCGCTCGGGGCGACCGCGCCGGCCAGCGCCATGGCGCGTTCCAGCACGGGATGGCCGCCGATGCGCACCTGGCTCTGGCGCTCGACCACCGAAGCGATGGCCGCGGCGATCAGCTCGCGCTGCGGGGGCAGGGGAACATAGTCACGGGCGCCGGCACGGATAGCCGCCACCGCACGCTCGGCCGGGGCCGAGATGCCGCAGGCGAGGACCGGCACGACGAAACGCTCGGTGCGCAGGTCGCCCAGAAAGCCGACCACGTCTTCCAGCACGTCGATCATGACGAGATCGGCGCCCTGTTCGCGCAGCGTCTCCAGCGCGGGGGCGGGGGCGTCGGCCATGGTGACCTCCGCGCCGGCGCCCTGCGCCAGCTCCGCCGCCCGGCGGAACTCGCTGCCCGGCGCACCGATCAACAACATCCGGATGGGGCCCATGCTCAATTCTCGGCCCGCACGATCTCGGTGAGCGTGACGCCCAGCGCGTTGTCGATGAGGACGACTTCGCCGCGGGCGATCAGTCGATCGTTGACGAAGATGTCCACCGGCTCGCCGACGCGGCGGTCGAGCTCGACCACGGTGCCGGCACCCAGATGCAGCAGGTCGCCGATCGGCATGCGGGCACGGCCCAGCACTGCCTGCACCTTCACCGGCACGTCGTGCACGGCTTCCAGGCCCTCGACGCCACCCTGGTGGATGTCAACGCCGCCATGGGTATCGAAGTCTTCGAACACCGGCGCGGGCTGGTCGGCCGCGGTATCGGTGGGGATGATGTCGTGGGGTTCGATGTCCATGGTCATAATCCTATGCGTTCATCCACTGACGGATCACCGAGGCCGCTTCGGGCGGGCTGGCGGAGATCGCGTCCCCGATGCGCTTGAGCGCGGAGAGCTTGATGCGGCCGTCGACCTGGGCCAGCGCGATCTCCTGATCGAGCTGCGGCACGTCGGACTGGCTCATGTTTTCGAGCTGGGCCATCGCTTCGGTGTCGCCATCGGCGGCACGCTCGGCGAGCGCGAGCATCTCGGGCGAGTGCGTCGGCAGGGCAGGTGCCGCCTCGGCGAATTCCAGCGCGGGTGCTGGCTTCGGCTTCAGCATGCGCAGCGCCACCAGGCCGACCACGCCGATCACCACCAGCTGGAGCAGGCTCCAGATCCGGTCCATCGGCAGCGACGACAGGAAGCTGCTCGTCGCGTCGGCGGGCGTGTCGTCGGTGTTGAACTTCATGCTCTCGACGACGACGCTGTCGCCACGCTGGGTGTCGGCACCCACGGCATTCTCGACCAGGCGCTGCAGGCGATCGATCTGCGGCTGGGCCAGGCCCTTATCGCCGCCATCCACCATCACCGCGACGCTCAGGCGCGTCACCTTGCCCGGGGTGCGGACGGTGACCGTCTTGGTCGAGCTGTTGTCGTAGGTCGTGTCTTCCGAAGTCTGGTTGCTGCCCGACTGGCGCGAGGCGCCCGGGGTGTTCGCCGCGCCGATCTGGGCGGCGGGCAGCTGGTTGCCGACCGAGGCAGTCTGCGGACCGGCATCGGTCTCGCGGTTCTGCTCGCCGGTCTCCACGCTCACCTGGCGCGAGATGACCTGCTTGTCCGGATCGAAGACGTTCGATTCCTCGCGCGACTGGTCACGGTCGATCTGGGCCGAGACTTCGGCGCGGACCTTGCCCTGGCCGACGATGGGCGCGAGCAGCGCCTCGATCTCGTCGCGCAGCTTGGCTTCGACGGCCTGCTGGCGCTCATCGGCGTCGCCGGCACTGGCGGTGCCGGGGTCGCCGGCACGGGCGAGCAGGGCGCCGGTCTGGTCGACGACCGAGACGGCGTCGGGCGAAAGCTCGGGGACCGAGGAGGAGACGAGGTAGCGGATCGAGGCGACGGTCTCGCTGGGGATGCGGCCGCGCGTCTTGACGGTGACCGCCGCGGTCGCCTTGCGGCTTTCCTCGGCGAACATCGCGCGCTCG
Source organism: Sphingomonas sp. OTU376 (assembly GCF_038440415.1). Taxonomy (NCBI): domain Bacteria; kingdom Pseudomonadati; phylum Pseudomonadota; class Alphaproteobacteria; order Sphingomonadales; family Sphingomonadaceae; genus Sphingomonas; species Sphingomonas sp. OTU376. The sequence continues at coordinate 8,516 of NZ_JASATQ010000111.1, forward strand.
GGCATCACGATATGGACGCGGGCGCCGGTGACGTTCTGGATCGTCTGGATCGACTTGGCGAGCTCGCCTTCGATCGCGCGCGTCTCGTTCATCTTGGCGCGGCTGGCGGAAACGCCGAAGGGCTGCTCTTCGTCGAGCACCTCATAGCCGATCTTGCCGCCCAGCTTCTCGCCGGCCAGGCTCATGCGGAGCTCTGCCAGCTTGTCCTGCGGTGCCATGATCGAGGTGCCGTCGGCCGAGAGCTGGAACTCGACATTCTGCGCCTTGAGCTTCTCGGTGATCGCCGAGGCGGCCGAGGGGTCAAGGTCGGTATAGAGGAAACCCATGCTCGGGTTCGAGCCGCGGGTAGCGACGAAGGCGAGGGCGGCGAGCAGCGCAAGCGCCACGCCTCCCATCAGCATCAGCCGCTTGGGCCCGATCTGGCCTACGAGATTTTTGATCGCTTCCAATGTCGCCCCGTGGGTAGAACTGGTGGGGCGGATGCCCCTTGCGATCATTATAGAGGGGTGGGGGAGGCGGCAGTTTTTGCCGGGGGAAATTTTTGCCTAGTCGGTTGTGCCGGCTGGCTTTCCCGAATCAAAAACCCCTCCCTGGAAGGGAGGGGGCAGGGGTGGGTGGATGCTTGGCGATGCGGTTACGGCGCCGCATGAGGGTGCCGTAAAGCCTGGC
>NZ_JASATQ010000112.1:0-8348 GCF_038440415.1 Sphingomonas sp. OTU376
CCCCCCCCCCCCCCCCCCCCCCCCCCCCCCCCCCCCCCCCCCCCCCCCCCCCCCCCCCCCCCCCCCCCCCCCCCGTCCGGCGAAACCGCGCCAGGAGGGGGGAATTACGCGGTTTCGGTCTCGCGGTGGGGAGCCGCGATCTTGTTGGCCAGCTCGGCGACCTTGCGGCCCTGATAGCGGGCACCTTCAAGCTCGACTTCGCTGGGCAGGCGGCTGCCGTCGCCATCGGCGATGGTGGTCGCGCCATAGGGCGAACCGCCCTTCACTTCGTTGACGCCGCCCTGGCCCTGGAAGCCGTAGTCGAGGCCGACGACGGTGAGGCCGAAATGCAGCAGGTTGGTGATGATCGAGAAGAGCGTCGTCTCCTGGCCGCCATGCTGGGTGGCGGTCGAGGTGAAGGCACCACCGACCTTGCCGTTCAGCAGGCCCTGGTACCAGACGCCGCCGGCACGATCCCAGAAGCTCGCCATCTGGCTCGACATGCGGCCGAACCGGGTCGGCGAGCCGACGAGGATGCCGTCGTAATTGGCGAGCTCGTTGACGTCCTCGAGCACGGGATGGCTGTGATCGGCGACGAAGCCGGCGGCCTGCGCCACTTCGAACGGCGCGGTCTCGGGCACGCGGCGGACATCCACCTCGGCGCCGGTGCTGCGAGCGCCTTCGGCAACGGCGTCAGCCATCTTCGCGAGGTGGCCATAGGACGAGTAGTAGAGAACGAGAATCTTGGACATGGTTGCTTCCCTTCCTTGTTATTCGCTGTCGACCAGGACGATTTCGGCGTCCTCGATCGCGGTGATGGTGTAGGTCTTGCCGCTGCTCAGGGCGGCGCCATCGCGGGCATCCACCCGCTCGCCGTCAATCTCGATCGAGCCGATGGCGGGCACCAGATAGGCATGGCGTTCGTCGCCCACTTCGTGGGTGACGCTCTCGCCGGCCTTCAGCGTCGCGCCCAGCACCCGGGCATTGGCCCGGATCGGCAGCGCGTCATTGTCGTCGGCAAAACCGCTCGCCAGGGTGACGAACCTGCCCGAGCGATCGCCCTTGGGGAAAGGCTTGGCGCCCCAGCTCGGCTGGCCGCCCCGCTCGCGCGGCATGATCCAGATCTGGAAGATCCGCGTGGTCTCGGGCTCGAGGTTGTACTCGGCGTGGCGCACGCCGCTGCCGGCGCTCATCACCTGGACATCGCCGGCCGAGGTACGGCCCTTGTTGCCCATCGAGTCCTGGTGGGTGATAGCACCCGAGCGGACATAGGTGATGATCTCCATGTCCTGGTGCGGATGCGGCGGGAAGCCGCTGTTGGCGCCGATCTCGTCGTCGTTCCAGACGCGCAGCGCCCCCCAGTTCATGCGGTTCGGATCGTAATAGTCCGCGAAGCTGAAATGATGCCGCGCGTTGAGCCAGCCATGATCTGCATGGCCGAGACTGGCAAAGGGTCGTTTGTCGATCATGGGGTGTGAACCTCCTGTGTTGAGCAGGAAGATAGGGCGGCGGATCACGCCGTAAATGGAAACGTAGGAAACCAATCGTTTCCGTGATAGGCATGCGGAATGAAGCTACCTGACTTCGAGGCCTGGGCCGTTTTCGCCGCGGTGGTCGAACACCGTTCCTTCTCCGGCGCCGCCGATGCGCTGGCGGTTTCCAAGGCAACCGTATCGAAGGCGATCACCCGGCTCGAGAGCCGTCTGGGTACGACCCTGTTCCACCGCACCTCGCGCCGTCTGACGCTTACCGACAGCGGCCGCAGCCTGGCCGAGAACGCTCAGCGCATCCTGAGCGAAGGACAGGCGGCGGAAGAGGCGGCCTTTGAATCGGCGAGCGCGCCCGCGGGGCTGGTCCGCGTCGCGGCACCCCTCACCTTCGGCATCCGGCACCTCGCGCCGATCCTTTCGGACTTCATGGTGCTCCACCCGGCGATCAAGATTGACCTGCGCCTGTCCGACGCGTTCATCGACATCGTCGGCGAGGGGATCGACATCGCGCTGCGCATCGCCGAGCTGCCAGACAGCTCGCTGCGCGCCCGGCGGCTGGGCCCGGTGACCACGCATATCGTCGGCGCGCCCGAATATTTCGACAGGGCCGGCCGCCCGCGCCACCCGGCCGACCTCGCCCACCATGCCTGCTTCGTCTACACCAACACCGCGACGCCGGAGCTCTGGCGCTTCCGCAAGGCGGGGGGCGAGGAAGCCGCGGTGCGCGTCGACGGACCCATCCGCACCGACAGCGGCGACGCGATGATCCCGGCCTTGTGCAAGGGCCTCGGCGTCGCCCGCCTGCCCGAATTCCTGATCGGCGACGAACTGCGCAGCGGCAAGCTCGAGGCCGTACTCGAGGACTGGTCGGTCAGCGCAGCCGCGCTGCATTTGTTAACGCCGCCCGGCACGCTGCGCCCCGCCCGCGTAGAAGCGTTAATAAATTATCTCGATCAGCATCTGCGGAAGGTCTGCCCCTCTATAAGGGACTCGACTCTGATGGCGAGCTGAGTCCGCGTGTAGGTAGATTCCCTACGACTCGTGGACTCAGGCCGGTTAGGAAGAAATTAACCTTTTGCCTTCAGACACGCTTAGGTTAATGAATCGTCCGAGGCATGCCTTTCATTGGGGCAAGGCAGCCTGCGGCAAGGGGACTTTGACGATGCGCGTGCTGTTGATCGAAGACGAGCCGAGCACTGCCAAGGCGATCGAGCTGATGCTCACGACCGAGGGCTTTAACGTCTATACGACGGACCTCGGCGAGGAGGGCTTGGACCTGGCCAAGCTCTATGACTACGACATCATCCTGCTCGACCTGAACCTGCCCGACATGCACGGGTATGACGTTCTGAAGAAGGTCCGGGTCGCCCGCGTGCAGACGCCGGTGCTGATCCTGTCGGGCATCAACGAAATGGACAGCAAGGTGCGTTCGTTCGGCTTCGGTGCCGACGACTACGTGACCAAGCCCTTCCACCGCGAAGAGCTGGTCGCCCGCATCCATGCGGTCGTCCGCCGCTCGAAGGGCCACAGCCAGTCGGTCATCCGCACCGGCAAGCTGGCGGTCAATCTCGACGCGAAGACGGTCGAGGTCGATGGTGCCCGCGTGCACCTGACCGGCAAGGAATATGCGATGCTGGAGCTGCTCTCGCTCCGCAAGGGCACGACGCTCACCAAGGAAATGTTCCTGAACCACCTCTATGGCGGCATGGACGAACCCGAGCTCAAGATCATCGACGTGTTCATCTGCAAGCTGCGCAAGAAGCTCAGCATGGCCTGCGAGGGCGACAATTACATCGAGACCGTCTGGGGCCGCGGCTATGTGCTGCGCGAGCCGGACGGCGCCGAGGAGCAGGAGCCGATCTCGGCGGTTGCCTGACGACAAGTTCTACGGGGGTAGAAGAGGCCGCGGTCCGCAAGGATCGCGGCCTTTCCTTTATCTGCGTCCCCGCCTTGCGATGGCATGGCGCTCCGCAGCCTCAAGCAACGCCGCCAGGTCCTCGCGGCTGACGTCGAAGCTCTCATGCGCCTCCGCCAGCGCGGCATCGATATCCTCGGGCTGGATACGCGGATGGGCGGGCGCGGGTACCGGACGATGCGGATAGCTGTGGCCGGAGAAGCGGTGGAAGACGATACCGGTCAGCACGAGCAGCAGCGCGTTGAGCCCCATCGGCACCAAGGCGAAACCGATCCCCTGGTCGAGCACCGCCGAGCCGAGCACGGCGAGCAGCGCGCAGGCACCGCCGGGCGGGTGCAGGCAGCGCAGCAGCGACATCAGCACGATCGCCAGCCCGACCGCCAGGCCGGCGGCGATCGCGCCGTGCCCGAGCACAGCGGCGACGGCGAAACCGACAAGGGTGGAGATCGCGCAACCACCGACGACCGGCCAGGGCTGGGCGAGCGGGCTGGCGGGCACGGCAAAGACAAGGACCGCCGAGGCGCCGATCGGCGCGGCAAGCAGCAAGGCCGCATGGCTGCCGACCGACAGCGCCGCGACCCAGCCGGTCAGCCCTATGCCCAGCATCGCGCCGAGCGCCGCGATCAGCCGCTCGCGCCAATTGGCGCCCGCGAGCAGGCGCAGCTTCAGCAACGCCGTCGCCATGCTACTTCTTCACATAGACCCGCGCGCCGCCCACCCAGGTCTCCAGCACCTGGGTGCCGCGCAGGTCGGCCGGCGAGGCAAGCATCGGATCGCGATCGACGATGATGAAATCGGCGCGCATGCCGGGCGCAAGCCGCCCAATCAGGGTCTCGGCAAAGCCAGCCCAGGCAGCACCGGTGGTGAAGCCCGCCCAGCCCTGCTCCCGGGTCACCGCTTCCTCGATCCGCCAGCCGCCAAAGGGCTGGCCATTGGCGTCGGTGCGGGTGAAGCTCACCGCCCAGCCTGCCCAGGGATCGGGGCTCTCGACCGGATAGTCGGACCCGAAGGCGATATGCGTACCGTCCTTGAGCATCGTCTTCCAGGCATAGGCACCGGCGAGCCGGTCCGGACCCAGCCGCGCCTCGGCCATCTTCATGTCGCTGGTCTGGTGGACCGGCTGCATCGAAGCGATCACGCCCAGCTTGGCGAAGCGCGGCAGATCCTTGGGATCGACGATCTGGGCATGCTCGATCCGCCAGCGGCGATCGTCCTTGAACGTGTCCGACAGCACCTCGACCGCGTCGAGCACCTGGCTGTTGGCACGGTCGCCGATCGCGTGGACGGCGATCTGGAAATTGTCCATCGCGCCGCGCGTCATCAGGTTGAGCAACTGGTCGTCGGTGAGGAAGCCCAGCCCCTTCTGCCCGGGCGCATCGCTGTAATCGGCCTTGAGCCAGGCGCCGCGGCTGCCCAGCGCGCCATCGGCATAGAGCTTGATCCCGCCCATGCGCAGCTTGTCGCCATAGAGCCAGGGCGTCGGCCCCTGCCCCGCCACCTGCAGCGCGGTCTCGACACCGTGCGCATAGCTCATGATCCGCATGCGGAGCTGGCCGATATCGGCGATGCGGCGATAGGTCAGCCAGTCATCGGTGGTAGTGCCCATGTCAGCGCTGGCGGTGATGCCGAGCGAGAGCAGCTTGTCCTGCGCGGCGAGGAAGGCGGCGTTGCGCTCGCGCGGGGTGGGCTTGGGGATGAACTTGTCGACCAGCCCCATCGCGCCATCGACGAACACGCCGGCGGGCGCGCCCTTGGCATCGCGCTCGATGCGGCCGCCATTGGTGTCCTTGTTCGCGGCGGTGACGCCGGCGATCTGGATCGCCCGGCTGTTCGCCCAGGCGGCATGGCCATCGACCCGCTCGAGCCATACCGGCCGGTCGCTCACCACCTTGTCGAGTTCCGCCGCGGTCGGGAAGCGGCCGAGCTTCCAGGTCTCCTGGTTCCAGCCGCCGCCGAGGATCCACTTGGTCGGGTTGGCATCGGCATAGGCCTTGATCCTGGCCAGCGCCTCTTCGAGCGAAGTCGTCGCCGAGAGATCGAGCAGCATCAACTGCGAGCCCAGGCCCATGACATGGCCATGCCCATCGATCATGCCGGGCAGCAGCGTCTTGCCCCCCATGTCGATTTTCCATTCGACCTGCTTCGGCCGCTTGTCCTCGCGCTTGAGGATCTGGGTGATCTTGCCGTCGCGGTTGAACAATATGCCGGTGAAGCGGACGACATCGCCCTTCTCGTCCAGCGTCATGCCGTTGACGTTGTCGACCAGACCGTCCGCCAGGGCGGCAACGGGCGCGAGAAGGAGGGCGAGCGCGGCGACCGGCCGCAGGAGGCGCTTCAGCATGGCCGCAGGGCATAGGGCCTGTTCGGCATGCGCGCCAGATGGGGTCGGTTGCCCGTCGATACCTCCCGCGCATGCCCTGACAAGATAAGCAATGTTCCCCCTGGCACGGAGATCGTCTAGGCGGGCTGCACTATGGCAACAAAGACCCTCCCGGCGAACGCGCCGCTCCCCGTTTCGATCGATGATGTCCGTGCAGCGCAGGCGCGTATTGCCGGCCAGATCGTGCGGACGCCGACGCTGGTGAGCAAGACGCTGTCGGACCTGACCGGCGCCACCGTCTATCTCAAGTTCGAGAACCTGCAGTTTACCGCCGCCTACAAGGAACGCGGCGCGCTCAACACGCTGCTCCAGCTCGACGAAGCGGCGCGCGCCAAGGGCGTGATCGCAGCATCGGCCGGCAACCACGCCCAGGGCCTCGCCTATCACGCCAATCGCCTGGGCATCCCCAGCACGATCGTGATGCCCAAGAACACGCCGATCGTGAAGGTCACCCAGACCGAAGGGCACGGCGCCACCGTCATCCTCGAAGGCGAGACCTTCGACGCCGCCTATGCGCATTCGCGGAAACTGGAAGCCGAGAAGGGCTATACCTTCGTCCACCCGTTCGACGATCCCCGGATCATCGCCGGCCAGGGCACGGTCGCGCTCGAGATGCTCGAGGACGTGCCGGAGATCGACACGCTGGTGATCCCGATCGGCGGCGGCGGCCTGATCTCGGGCTGCTCGACCGTAGCCAAGTCGGAAGGCCGCGACATCGAAGTGATCGGCGTCCAGGCCGAGCTCTACCCCTCGATGTACAACCGCGTGCACCACACCGACATGCCCTGCGCCGGCGATACGCTGGCCGAGGGCATCGCAGTGAAGGAGCCGGGCGGCATCACCGCCAGGCTGGTCGAGGCGCTGGTCGACGACATCGTGCTGGTCAGCGAGCGGCGGCTCGAGGAATCGGTGAGCCTGCTGCTCCAGATCGAGAAGACCGTGGTCGAAGGCGCCGGCGCCGCCGGCCTGGCCGCCCTGCTCTCCGAGCCGCAGCGCTTCAAGGGCAAGACCGTGGGCATCATCCTGTGCGGCGGCAATATCGACCCGCGCCTGCTCGCCTATGTGCTGCTGCGCGACCTCGCCCGCTCGGGCCGGATGGCGCGGCTGCGCATCCGCCTGCAGGACCGGCCGGGCGCGCTGTTCCGGGTGGCGCAGATCTTCGACCAGCTCTCGGTCAACATCCTCGAGCTGTCGCACCAGCGTATCTTCACCAACCTCCCCGCCAAGGGCCTGAGCCTGGACGTGGAGTGCGAGACGCGCGACCGCGATCATCTGGAGCGGCTGATGACCGCGCTGCGCCGGGCTCAGTACGAGGTGCAGCTGGTCGAGCTGGCCTAGCGGCGTCCAAAGTACACGAAGTACAGGCCAAGAACGGGTTCCGCCGCCCCAGGCGGGTGGCGGAATCCTATTCCATAACCAACCGCCATGCCGCGCCCTGCAAATCGCGCCCCGACGCGACTCCGCAGGAGTCCGCGAGTCGCGTCAAACCGACGAAGCGAATCACACGCGCGACGAACTGAGTCGTCGCTGGATTCACACGATTCGCCGATTCCGATACAAAGCCCGCACAGCCAAATTTTCCATTTTCGGCAGCGCGTTGCGCGGCCCGATGGTTAACGTCACCGCTCTCCGCCGGAATGGTGAATCGTTAACTCTCTTTCATGGTAAAGCAGCTTTTCATCCTTCGAGAACCGCAGCATAGTTGCCTCATCGGCCGGACGTAGCGGCCAGAGCAAAGGGGCATCAGGGGTGACTGCACTTTCCCGTTTTCCGCGGTTCTTCGTGACGAGCCCCTCGCCCTGCCCCTATCTGCCGGGCCGCCAGGAGCGGAAGATCTTCACCGAATTGTCGGGATTGCATGCGGGCGAGCTGAACGATGCGCTGGGCCGCATCGGCTTCCGCCGGAGCCAGTCGGTCGCCTATCGCCCGAGCTGCGCGGGCTGCACCGCCTGCGTCTCGGTCCGCGTCGTCGCCGACGAGTTCCAGCCCAACGCCACCCAGCGCAAGCTGCTGCGCCGCCACTCGGACCTGGAAATCACCGCCTGCAAGCCCTGGGCGACCGAGGAGCAGTTCGCGCTGCTCCACCGCTATCTGAGCGCCCGCCATCCGGGCGGCGGCATGGCGACGATGGACGAGAACGACTATGCCGACATGGTCGAGCAGTCGCCGGTCAGCTCCTATGTGATCGAATATCGCGAGCCCTCGGTGAATGGCGAGCGCGGCCGGCTGGTCGGCGCCTGCATCACCGACAGCAGGCCGATGGCCTGTCGATGATCTACAGCTTCTTCCTGGCCGATGACGAAAGCCGCCCGGGCCTGGGCAATTTCATCATCATGGAGCACATCCTGCGCAGCCAGGCCGCCGGCCTGCCCTATGTCTATCTCGGCTATTGGGTGAAGGGCAGCGAGCGCATGGCGTACAAGACGCGCTATCGCCCGATGGAAGCGCTCGGCCCCAATGGCTGGACCCTGCTGGAGGACGAGGACATGGCGATCGCCATGCCGGTGCCGGCGAACGCGGCGGCCTTCGCCTGATCTCTGACCTTGATCCCAGCTGTTCCCCGGGGGGGGGGGGGGGGGGGGGG
>NZ_JASATQ010000113.1:0-8319 GCF_038440415.1 Sphingomonas sp. OTU376
CTAATCCTTCGGGAAATCGGTGGAGAGGCTGAGCGTGCGCCAGCGCTCCAGCTCTTCCAGCCGCGCCCGGTCGCCGCGCTCGATCGCGTCGACCGCGTCGCTGCCGAGCGGGAGGCGGAGCGGCGGTGCATCCGAGCGGACCACTTCCAGGATCGCGCGGGCGCCGCGATGCGGGTCGCCCGGCTGCTTGCCGTTATAGGCCGCCTGCATGCGGGCGGCATTGCCGACTACCGCGTCATAGTCGGCGCGGCCGGCTTCCAGCGTGGTGGAGGAACCGGCGAAATCGGTGCGGAAGCCGCCCGGCTCGACGATCGTCACGCGCACGCCGACCAGCTTCATTTCCTGGGCGAGCACTTCGGAGAAGCCCTCGACGCCCCATTTCGCCGCCGAATAGGCCGCGCGGCCCGGCGCGCCGAGCCGGCCTCCGACCGAGGAGAATTGCACGATATGGCCGCTGCGCCGGGTGCGCATGTGCGGGATCACCGCCTTGGTCATGATGATCGTGCCGAACAGATTGGTCGCGATCTGGCGGCGAAAGCTGTGGAGCGAGGTATCCTCGACCGAGCCGATATCGCCATAGCCGGCGTTGTTGACCAGCACGTCGAGCGCGCCGAACTGGGCGATCGCCTCGGCCACAGCCGCGCTGGCGTCTTCCTCGCAGGTCACGTCGAGCGGGGCGGTGGCGAGGCCGCCGGGGCGACCGTCTCCCAGCCCGGCGAGCTGTTCGGGGTCGCGGGCGGTAGCGAGCAGATTGTCGCCGCTGTCGAGAATGGCTTCGCACAGCGCGCGGCCGAAGCCCCGCGAGCTGCCGGTCACCAGCCAGGTGCGTGGCATGGGTAGATACTCCTCAGCCGAAGGTGAAGACATAGGCGCGCGCGCCGGGGCGGGCGAACTCGATCGTGACGGTGCGATCGGTGATCGTGCCGGACTGGCGGATCAGCTGATAGAGCCGGTCCTCCCTCACCTCGCCCCAGCCGTTCGCATCGACATCGACGCCGTGGCTCGCGCCTGGCGCCTTGCCGTCTAGCGTCACCCGGAAGCGGACCGGCTGGCCGTCCTGCGCGCCGCCGAGCACCAGATGCGCGTCGCGGGCGTGGAAGCGGAAGCGGATCGTGCCGGGGCCGTTCTCCAACGCGGCATATTCGCCGCCGACATTCCAGCTTCCGGCCAGGTCCCACTGGTTGAGTGACAGCGACGCGGCGGAGGCATAGCCGTACGGCCGGTCGTTGCGCAGGCCGCCGGGGGAGGCGAAGTTCTGGGCCTTCTCATAGCCGATATAGGCTTCGGGCGAGGCGAGATCAGCCCAGTCGGCCTGGGCTTCGACGCCGCTGGCCGGGACCGGGGCCACCGGCACGTCCGCGACATTCTGCCCGGCTTCGGTCAGCAGCTTGCGGATCAGCCGCTCGCCTTCGCCATAGCCGCCTTCGCCCAGCCGGTAGCCGCGGATCTTGCCCCTGGCGTCGATGAAATAGATGCCGGGCCAGCCCTGGTTGGCGTAGTCGCGCCACACCGCATAATCATTGTCCTGGAGATTGGGCCAGGCGACGCGGAGCTGCTCGGTGGCGAGGCGCACCTTGGCGGGGTCCTTTTCGAAGCCGAATTCGGGCGCGTGGACGCCGATCACTTCCAGTCCCTTGCCGCCATAGCGCTGCTGCCAGGCACGCAGATAGGGGAGGGCGCGCAGCGAGTTGATGCAGGAATAGGTCCAGAAATTGACCAGCACGACCTTGCCGCGCAGCGCCGTGGGACCGCCGGGTACCGGGGTGAGCCAAGGTTTAGCGCCCTGCAGCACGCCGACGGGCTGTGAGGTTGCGCCGAAGGGCGCGGAGACGATCAGCTCGGCGCCCTGGGCCGGCGCATGCACCAGCCCGAGCGCGTCGCCGAAGCAGATCGCGGTGGTGGCGCCGGCCGCGACGATCGCGGCGACGGCGAAGCCTAGGGAGCGTTTATAGGTCATTGGGTGCCTGCCTCATCTTGCGGGTCACCACCGATCTAGGCGCCTGGCGCGGGAATGCCCGTTAGGGTTCGCCCGCCGCGCGTTAGTTGCTGCAAGCAGCGCCTAACAGCGCATCACTCCAGTTAACGGGCGCCGCGCCGCCATTCCCCTAAATCTGGGTTCAACCAGAAAGGGAGCAAAAGCCCATGTCCGCAGATCAACCTTCGCGCCGCCAGTTCGTGGCCGGTGCCGCGCTGGCAGGCGCCGCGAGCGCCTTGCCCTCGCGGCTGCTGGCCCAGGCGGCCGGCAACAGCGACATCCGTCCGTTCAGGATCAACATCCCCGCCGCCCAGATCGCCGCGATGCAGCGCCGGATCGCCGAGACCCGCTGGGCCGATGCCCAGCCGGTCGCCGACGACAGCCAGGGCGTGCGCCGCCAGACGCTCGAGCCGCTGATGCGCTACTGGGCGCGCGGCTATGACTGGCGCAAGGTCGAGGCGCGGCTCAACGCGCTCCCGATGTTCCTGACCGAGATCGACGGGCTCGACATCCACTTCATCCATGTCCGCTCGCGGCACGAGAACGCGATGCCGATGATCCTGACGCATGGCTGGCCGGGCTCGATCCTCGAGTTCCTTGGCGCGATCGATCCGCTGGTGAACCCCACCGCGCATGGCGGCAAGGCGGAGGACGCCTTCCATGTCGTGATCCCCTCGATCCCCGGCTTCGGCTTCTCCGCCAAGCCGACGGTGCCGGGCTGGGGCTCGGACCATATCGGCCGGGCGTGGAGCGTGCTGATGCGGCGGCTCGGCTATGAGCGCTTCGTCAGCCAGGGCGGCGATTGCGGATCGGTGATCTCGCAGCGCATGGCGCTCCAGCATGTGCCGGGGCTGATCGGCATCCATCTCAACATGCCGGCGGCCGTCCCCGCCGAGATCGCGCATATCCTTGCCGCCGGCGATCCCGCCCCGGCGAGCCTGTCGCAGAAGGAACGCTTCGCCTTCGACCAGCTCGTGGCCTTTTACCGCGACAATTCGGCCTATGCGGCGATGATGAACACGCGGCCGCAGACGATCGGCTATTCGTTGGTGGACTCGCCGGTCGGCATGGCGGCCTGGATGTACGAGAAGATCGACCAATGGGCCTATCCGGCCGGCGATCCGCAGAAGGTGCTCGGCCGCGATGCGATCCTCGACGACCTGTCGCTCTACTGGCTGACCGGCACCGGCGCCTCGGCCGCGCGGATCTATTGGGAGGATCACAGCAACAACTTCAACGCGCGCGGCATCATCGACCTGCCGGTGGCGGTGAGCGTGTTCCCCGGCGAGATCTTCCGCGCGCCGAAGAGCTGGGCGGAGCGCTGCTATACCAACCTCACCTACTTCCACGAAGCCAGCAATGGCGGCCATTTCGCGGCCTGGGAACAGCCGCAAATCTTCGCCGAGGAAGTGCGCGCCGCCTTCCGTCCGCTGCGTTGAGCCATCCGATCCACAGGAGAATATCGATGTCCGATACCAAGACCCTCTACACCGCCAAGGTCCATGTCACCGGCGGGCGCGAAGGCGCCGCGCGCAGCAGCGACGGGCGGCTCGACGTCCAGCTCGCCGTGCCCGGCAGCGCCGGCGCCGGGACCAACCCCGAGCAGCTGTTCGCCGCCGGCTGGTCCGCCTGTTTCGAAGGCGCGATGGCGATCGCGGCGAAGAGCAAGGGCATCACTTTGCCCGCCGATCTCGCGATCGATGCCGAGGTCGACCTGCGCCACGGCGACGAGGGCTATTCGCTCGCCGCGCGGCTCAACGTCAGCGTGCCCGGTATCGAGCCGGAGATCGCCCGCCAGCTGATCGAGGCGGCACACCGCACCTGCCCGTACTCGAAGGCGATCAAGGGCAATATCGACGCCGTCGTCGCACTCGTCTGAAAGGAGACCTGAGATGAAGAAGCTCATTGCAGGCGGGCTGCTGCTCGCCGCTTCCGCCCTGCCGCTGGTGGCCCAGGCGCAGGCTGCCAAGCCGACCATCGTCCTCGTCCACGGCGCCTTCGCGGACTCGTCGAGCTGGAACGGGGTGATTCCGATCCTCCAGCGCGACGGCTATACCGTGATCGCCGCGCCCAACGCGCTGCGCAGCGTGCGCACCGATGCCGATGAGGTGCGCGACCTGGTGAAGAGCATCGACGGACCCGTCGTGCTGGTCGGGCACAGCTATGGCGGCTCGGTGATCAGCGAAGCGGGCGAGGGCGCGCCCAACGTCAAGGCGCTGGTCTATGTCTCGGCCTTCGCGCCGGAGGAGGGCGAGACCGCGCTCGGCCTTACCGGCAAGTTTCCGGGCAGCACGCTGGCGCCGGCACTTGCCCCGCCGGTGAAGCTCGCGGGCGGCGGCAACGACCTCTACATCCTCCAGGCGCGCTTCCACGACCAGTTCGCGGCGGACGTGCCGGCGGCCGAGGCCAAGCTGATGGCGGCCGGCCAGCGCCCGATCGCCGATACCGCGCTGGGCGAGGCGACCACCGCGCCGGCGTGGAAGCATGTGCCCTCGTGGTTCATCTATGGCGACAAGGACAAGAACATCCCGCCGGTGGCGATGCAGTTCATGGCCGAGCGCGCAGGCTCGCGCGGCACCGTGGTCGTGAAGGGCGCCTCGCACGTCGTGATGGTGTCGCACGCCGCCGCGGTGGCCAGCCTGATCGAGAAGGCCGCGACCGCGCAGTGAGCTGAGGCGCCGGCGATCCCCAGCGCCCCCTGCGCCGGCGCCCACGCCCACGGCCGGCATCCAGCGTCGCCGGCCGTGGGCGTTCTTGATTTCGCTCAGTCGTGCTTGTCGGGATCCTCGGGCCTGTCCATGCAGCCTAGCCGGCCGTTGCAATAGTGCACGCCGTCACCACCCGACCGATCACTTCCGGGATTGGCATAGTATTGATAGGCTTCGAAGGGGGTGGTGATCCCGGCGTCGACCGGAATGGGGCAGAAAGGCGCATACCAGGCGTCGAAGCATTCCACCCCGGTCGAAAAGCCATACGCCGCATAATTTGCCGCGCAATTTGCCCCGCCCTGATAGCAGGCGGCGGATTGGCTTGAACCATCGTCCGCCTTCGCGGCGTGAATTCCGAACATGGAAACATAGGCAAGTGCGACCGCAAAACTCTTCGTGATCATGAAAATCCTCCGATTTAAATGATTCGATACAATATTAATTCGCCGAAGATTCGGCGCGTTGAGTGTAGTGTTGGCGGAAATCGCTGCAAATAATTACACGAATTTCATTTCAATATGGTGCTATATTTAGGGAATTATTTGGCGCGACCGGTTTCGGTGCCCTGATCCGTGAATCCGGATGCCGGCGTCCGAGGGGCGCTCGGAGTAGCTGGTGAACACCAGGTCGGCCTGCCTGATGCCCAGGATGGCGCGGATATCGTTGTTCCTGCCGGCGCATCGCGCGCATTTTTTTGTGCATCAACTGCGTATCGGACGGGTCCCTATTCGGGCATGGCGGTCTCGATGTGGAAAAAGGGATGCCGATGACTGCACCGAAGGCCTGGGACGGCGCGCTGGTCCGCAAATGGCTCGAGCGCCGGTTGGCGGCGTCGCGGCTCGACCAGGCGGCGGCGGATCGGCGCGGCTATGAAGCGCAGGACGACTACGACAAGGCGGCCGCCGAGGAATGGGCGTGCCGCACGCTAAGCGCTGGAGACTGCGCCGACGATCAGGCGGCTTTTGCCAAGCGGATCAAGGAACTGATCGCGCAGGAGGACTATCCGCAGACCGGCATCTATGACGATGCCAAGTTCGAGCGGCATGTGCGCGGCCACCTGCGCAAGATCGCCAAGATGACCAAGGCGAACGAAGGGTTCGAGAAGACGCTGCGCTATCAATAGTATCCGGCAATAGCATCCGGCGCCCGGATCCGCAGACCCCGGCGCCGGCGCACGGCGTTATTGCGAGTAGCTGGTGAAGACCAGGTCGGCCTTCTTGTCGATCGCGTCGAGCTTCACATGGCAGGCATGGCAGGACTGGGTGAGCGTCACATTCTGGTCCGCCACGCCATTCTCGAACTGGCCATAGCCCCAGCCATTGCTGGCGGCGTAGCGCTTCGAATCCTTGACGCTGACCTGCACATTGGTCGGCGGCCCCGCCACGAAGGACTGGGGGGCGGGGAACACAGAGTCATTGCGCGGTGAGGACTGGTATTGCCAGGCGAGCCGCACGATCACCGTGCCGTCCGGGAAGGGGCGGATGTTCTCGCGGTAAGCCTTCACCGCGATGTCATTGCCCAGGATCGCGCGTATGTCGTTGTTCTTGCCGGCTTCATGCGCGACGCTGATCAGTTTCCAGTCGCGATAACCCTCGGGCAGGGTCACGCCATAGACCGGTGCCGCATCCTGTTTCGGGCGATTGGCGGCGGCCACGGCCGAGACCCCGAAGACCAGGGTCGCGGCCGCGAGTGCGAGCGTGGAGAGACGCCGCACCGGCTCAGCCCGCCATCCTGGCGACGTCGAGTACGGCCTTGGCGAAGGCGGCCGGCGCTTCCTGGGGCAGGTTGTGGCCGATGCCGCCGCTGACCAGCCGGAACTCGTACGGGCCGGTGAACTTGGCGCGATACTGCTCGGGCGCCGGATGAGGGGCGCCATTGGCGTCGCCCTCCATCGTGATCGTCGGCACGGTGATTACCGGCGTTGTCGCCAGCCTGGCCTCGATCGCGTCATACTTGGCCTCGCCCTCGGCCAGGCCGAGCCGCCAGCGATAATTGTGGATCACCAGCGCGACATGGTCCGGGTTGACGAACGAGGCCGCGGTGCGGGCGAAGGTCGCGTCATCGAACTTCCACTTGGGCGAGGCGAGCTGCCAGATCAGCTTGTTGAAATCATTCGTGTTCTTCGCATAGCCGAGCTTGCCGCGCTCGGTGGCGAAATAGAATTGGTACCACCATTGCAGCTCGGCCGCGGGCGGCAGCGGGGCGGCGTTGGCGGCCTGGCTGCCGATCAGATAGCCGCTGACCGAGACGAGGCCCTTGCAGCGCTCGGGCCAGAGCAGTGCCATGATGTCGGCGGTGCGGGCGCCCCAGTCGAAACCGGCGACGATCGCCTGCTTGATGCCGAGCGCGTCCATCAGCGCGAGGCCATCGGCGGCGAGCGCGGCCTGCTGGGCGTTGCGCGGGGTGTCGGCCGAGAGGAATACCGTCGAGCCATAGCCACGCAGATAGGGCACGATCACCCGGTGGCCGCGGGCGGCGAGCAGGGGTGCGACTTCGGCGAAGGCATTGATATCATAGGGCCAGCCATGGAAGAGCAGCACGGGCTGGCCGTCCGCCGGACCCATCTCGACATAGCCGATGCTGAGCGGGCCGGCGTCGATCTGCTTGACCGGGCCGAAGGGCGTGGCGGCAGGCGAGGCGCCGGCCCTGGGCGTGGCGGTGGCGACGCTGGCAACGGTGCTGCCGCTGATCAGGGCGGCGAGGGTGGCGGCGCCGTGGACGAAGCTGCGGCGATCGGATTGCAGGGACAGGGGCTTCGACATGACTCGGTCCTTTCTGGCGGGTGACGAACCTGGCCGAGATAGGTGCACCCGCGGGGCGCCGCCCGTTAGTCGCTATGAGGTCGTGTGAGGGCTGGCCGAACGTATTAGACGGGGAAGTGGGCAAAGGTTGCACGCAAGGGCACTTTGCATCGGGCCGCTCCCAACCCATCTGGGAGGGGAATGTCAGAAGGAACATCCATGTCCATTCCCCTCAAGATCGATTTTGTCTCCGATGTTGTCTGCCCCTGGTGCATCATCGGGCTACGCGGGCTTGAGGAGGCGATCGAGCGCACCCGGGATGTGGTTGATGTGACGCTGCATTTCCAGCCGTTCGAGCTGAACCCCCAGATGGTGCCGGAGGGTGAGAATATCGGCGAACACATCGCTCGGAAGTATGGCTCGACCCCCGAGCAGTCCGCCGCCAACCGCCAGATGATCCGCGACCGCGCCGGCGCGCTCGGCTTCGAGATGCGGATGGGTGCCGACAGCCGGATCTACAACACGTTCGACGCGCACCGGCTGCTGCATTGGGCCGAGACCGAAGGGGCGGACAAGCAGACGGCGCTCAAGCATGCGCTGTTCACTGCCTATTTCACCGAGCAGCAGAACCCCTCGGACCCCGAGGTGCTGGTCGCGGCCGCGGAGAAGGCCGGGCTGGACGGCGCAGCGGCGCGCGAGGTGCTGGCGTCGGGGCGGTATGCGCAGGAGGTGCGCGCGGCCGAGCAGCTCTGGCAGAGCCGGGGGATCAACTCGGTGCCGGCGATCGTGATCGAGGACAAATGGCTGATCTCCGGCGGCCAGCCGCCAGAGGCGTTCGAGCAGGCGCTACGCGATATCGCCGGGCAGCTGGGGTAAGCGGCTGATTTACAACGTC
>NZ_JASATQ010000114.1:0-8317 GCF_038440415.1 Sphingomonas sp. OTU376
CGGACCCCCCACACCCCCCCCCCCCCCCCCCCCCCCCCCCTTCTCTAACCCACCCCTAGCCCCTCCCTTGCAGGGAGGGGAAAGTAGGTTTCAGAAACTCCCGCTGATCTTGAAGGTGAAGATCGGGCCGATCAGCTGGTTGTTCGACTGGCGGAAGACCAGCGGATTGGTGGTGCGGCGGCCGGCATAGACTTCGCGGTCGTAATAATGGCGGGCGCTGAAGATGTTGCCGACCGTGGCGCGGACGGTCAGGCCGAGCACATTCTTGTGCTCGGCGAAGACGTTGACGAACCACGGCCCCTCATTCTCCTGGTTCACTTCGGTCAGGTAATAGTACGGCGAATAGTGATAGAAGCTGGCGTCGACGCCCCAGGCCAGCGCGCTCTTCGGGATGTCGTGGCGGAAGTTGAGTTCCGCCCAGCGATCCTGGGTGCCGCTGATCGTGCGCATCTGGCCGGTGAGCGGATCGCGGACGCGGGCACGCTCGATGCCGACGGTCGCGTCGAGCTTGGCGCCGGGCAGGCCGAGCGGGGCGAACTGGATCGTGCTGGTGCTGACCAGCCCCATCCGGGTGGCGCGGGGCAGGTTGCCGACGCCTTCGTCGTCCGCGCCGATCGGGACGATATCGATGATGTCGTCGATCCGGTGATAATAGGCGCGCAGCCGGGTCTTGCCCGCCGCGCCCAGCGTGCGGCCGACTTCCATCTCGGCTTCCCAGCTCTGCGGCGGGACGAGATCGGGATTGCCGGCATTCTGGCGCTCGGACTTGAGATTGGGCTGGGCGAGGAAATCATAGAAGCTGATCTGGCCGACGCGGCGGCGGACCTTGAGGCTGAGGTCCCAGGCGGCATCGGGCTTCCAGCCGAGCGTGACGCTGCCCTTGGGGCGGAAGAAGCGCCGCGCGGGCAGATCGCCATCGACGCGCTCGAGCACGCTGGTCTCGCCGCCGCCGGCGACCTGCAGGCTGAGCTTGGCGCCTAGCGCCCGGCTATAGGTGACCATCCCCTCATGCCGGACCTCGCGGACGATGCCGCTGCCGCCGGGGAAGGGGACGGGGACGAAATCGCCCTGCGGGTTCAGCGTGGCGAGCGCGCCGCGCTGATCGAGCCCGTTGACGGCGCGCTCGAGCGAGACCTGCCAGTCGGCCTTGCCCATCTTCCAGCCATATTCGGCGCGGGCGATCGTCTCGGTGATGTGCGAGTTGCGGGTGAAGCGGGTGCCCTGGTCGGGGGCGCCGCTGGCGAAGCTGTCGATCTGGGTGGAGATCACCGGCTCGTGATCGAAATGGCGCAGGCCGATGATCTTGAAGCGGCCCGGCCCGAGCGCGAACTCATAATCGGCGTTGACGTCGTAGAACCAGCCGTTGAGCCGCTGGCGGCGCAGGCGGGTGCCGTCGTTTCCGTCGGCGCGGAAGCGCTGCTCGAAGTCATAGACCGGGTTCCAATAGGGCGAATAGCCGAGGACGAGATTGCCCTTGGACGTGCCGGGGCCGTCGATCGCCAGGCGGAGCTTGGCGGTGACCGTGTCCGATTCCTGGTGGAAGACTTCCTCGCGCCGCTCGATCAGTGACCCGTCGGCGGCGTAGAACAGCTCGGGCCCGCCGATCGCGCCGCGGCCGGCCTGGTCCTCGAGCGACAGGGTGTAATCGACCGCGCCGGTCTTGCCGGTGTAGCTGATATTGCCGCGGAACAGGTTGGGCCGCGAATAATGAGCGCGGAAATCGGGCTTCCATTCGAACTGGCCGCCGGCCTTGCGCGCGTTCTTGAGGATGATGTTGGCGACCTGGCCCGAGAGGCCGGCGATGCCGAGAGTGGAGGCATCGACGATCTCGATCCGCTCGACATTGCCGGCGGCAACCCGCTGGAGCTCGGCGATCGCGCCGCCGGTCTTGTTGGCGATGCGGGTGCCGTTGATCAGCACATTCTCCGATGCCTGGCCCAGGCCACGCTCCTGGTCCGCGCTGCGGATGGTGAAGCCGGGAAGCTGGACCAGCATGTCATAGGCAGTGCGCGGGGCGAAGCGGGCGAAGTCCTCCGGCGTGAAGGATTGCTTGGCGGCCGCCGTGCCGGTTGCAGGCGGCACGGCGGTCTGGGCACGGACCGCGCTCGAGGGAAGGAGCGCGGTGCCGGCAAGGAGAAGGGCTGCGAAACGCATCACTGGGGCGCTTTCCTGGCGATCAGTGCTTGAGCACGCGGATCTGGACGAGCTGCTCGGGCGTGGGATCGGTGATGCCGATCTTGCGCGCGTGGCGGACATCCTCGGCGGTGACGCCGACGGCCTTGAGCTCGACGAGGCGCTCGGCCGGCAGGTCCGGATAGCCCATCGCGGCCATCTCGCGGACGAAGGCGGGGGTGACGTTCAGCGCCTTGAGCTGGGTGACGTCGTCGGCGGAGAGGTTGCGCAGGCCCGCCCCGGCCATCTCGGCGAGATATTCGGGCGAGACGTCGAGCGCCTTGAGCTGGATCAGCTCATCGGCCTTGAGCTTGCCGAGCCCGGCGCGGAGCATGCGGCCGGCATAGTCGGCGTCGATGCGGAGCGCGGCGAAGGCAGTGAGGTCGTCGAGATTGTCCGGGCGGAAGCCCTGGCGGGCGAGATCGGCGATATAGGCGGGGGTGACCTGCAGCGCGGAGAGCGCGGTCAGCTCGTCGATCGTCGGCTTGGGATAGTTGGCCCTGGCCAGCGCCTCGACCAGCTCCTTGTTGGCGCCAACCAGGGTGAGGTCGAGCGATTCCTGGAAGCTTGGCTGGCCGATGCCGCGCTGGGCGAGATAGCCGGCGAATGCGGCATCGGGGGTGAAGCTGCAGCTGCCGATGGCGACCTTGCGCTCGGTGGCGCCGGTGCAGTCGAGGCGGCCGGGCTCACGGGCGATGGCGAAGCGGAGCGGGCCGTTTCCCTCCAGCGCCCGGGTGTCGAGGCCGATCTGGCTGCCCGAGACGCTGGTGTTCATGTTGTGGCGTTCGCCCATGGTCAGGCTGAGCTGGAAATGGCCGCGGCCCGCCTCGAGCTGGAGCTTGAAGCCGATCGGGGTGGAGGCGGTGACCGGATCGCGGGCGCGATCGCCGGCGATGGCGGTGGTGGCGAGCAGGGCAAGCGAAGCGAAGGCAATGATCGTGCGGCGCATGACATTTCTCCTGGGTGAAGAAGGCAAGCCGGGGGCGTTCACCCCGGGACGGGGTGTCAGCGCTTCGGCGGGTTGGGGGTGGTGGTCTTAGTTGTCGGGATCCGGGGCCGGCCGGGGATCCGGATGGGGCTTCGGGCCGCGCTTGAGCGTCTTGCTCAGCGCGAGCGAGTCCATGTCGACGTTCATGCCGGCGGCGTGCAGGCGGCGGACATCGTCGGCGGTGACGCCCATGCCGGCCAGAGCGATGTAGTCGTCGATGTCGCCGTGATAGCCGGCCGAGACGATGCTGCGGACATAGGCGGGGTTCACGCCGACGGCGCGGGCACCCATCACATCGTCGTACGAGCGGATGCGCAGGCCGGTGGAGAGCAGCGCGCGGATATACTCCGGGGTGACGCCGAGGGCGCGCATGCCGTTGGCGTCGTCGAGGCTGAGCGGGCCGAGCTGGGGCGCGGCCTGGCGGAGCTCGGCGATATAGTCGCCGGTCACGCCCAGCGCCTTGGCGCCGATGATCGTGTCGAGCTCGTTGTGCTTGCGGTCGTCGCGGTGGTCCTGCGGCGCGGCCGGGGTGGCGGCGGCGTGCGGGGCGGCGGGCGAGGCCGGTTCGACGGTTTCCGGGCGGGCGGCGACGCTGGGGGCCGCCGGGGTGGCGGGGGGCGTGGCGGCGGCGGTGGTGTCGTCCCGGCGCTCGGTGGCGCCGACGGTGAGCGCGGCGAGCGGGGCGGCCATCACCAGCATGCCGGCGCCGAAGCCCGCGATCCACGAGCCCTGGGCGCGGCCGCGCGGCAGGGTGGCGTCGAGCACGCGGCCGACGCGGCGCTTGAGGCTGCCCTTGCCGGGGGCGACGCCGTGCGCGCCGATCAGCAGGCCGCGGGCTTCGTGCCGGGCGACGCGGACGAGCAGCTGGGCATAGTCGGGCGCATCGATATTGGCGGCGAGCACCGCGTCGTCGGCGGCTTCCTCGCGCAGCTGGTGCGCTTCGCGGGCGAGGCGCCAGGCGAGGGGGTTGAACCAGTGGATCGCGGTGGCGATGCGGGCGAGCATCAGCTTGGCCCAGTCGAGCGCGGAGACGTGCGCCAGCTCATGCGCGATGATCGCCTCGGCCTCGTCGGTCGCCGCCAGCGCATCGGCGCTGAGCAGGATGGTCGGGCGGGCAAGGCCCCAGGAGATCGGCGAGGGCAAAGCGTCGCTGACCAGCAGCGCGGTGCCGCTCTTCATCCCCATGCGGCGCTGGGCATGGGCGAGCGCGCTCAGCCACACCGGATCGACCAGCACTTCGGCACCGGCGCGCAGGCGCACGAGGCGGAGAAGCGCGATAATGGTTAGCATTAGCAGCGCGATGACCGGCAGCGCATAGGCGAAGCGCTCCCAGCCCTGGGGCAGGGTGAAGCCCGGCTGCTCGGCCGATGCACTGACCTGCGGCGTAGCGGTTGTGGTGACCGTCTCGCGCGGGGTGACCGGCTCGGGCACGATGTTCGTGGCGGGGGCCTCGAACCGGCTCTGCAGCACCTGGGGCAGCGGCAGGCTGAGCGAAGGCAGCATGAAGGTCGCGACCGGCAGGATCACCAGCCCGGCCAGGCCGAGATGGGCGATCAGCGAGCGCTCGGCGGCCGAGCGGCTGCGGGTGAGGCGGAGCAGGAGCAGGGTGATGCCGGCGATCACCAGCGACTTGAGCACAAGGCCGAGCAGGGCGGTCATCGATCAGGCTCCCTTCTTGGCGCGGGCGGCGGCGATCATCGCTTCCAGCTCGTCCAGGTCGTTGTCGTCGAGCTTCTCGCTCATGCCGAGCAGCGCGCTGGCGGCATGGGTGGTCGAGCCGTTGAAGAAGGTGCGCACGACATGGCCGAGCGCGTTCACGCTCGCCTTGTTCTCCGCGATGGTCGGCGAGAACAGGAAGCCGCGGTCGCTATGCTCGCGCTGGACCGCGCCCTTCTGCTCGAGCCGGGTCAGCATCGCGCGGACCGCCGAGGCCGACAGCTTGTCGGGCAGGGCGTCGCAGACATCGGACACGGCCATCGCGCCACGCTCGTAGAGCAGGTCGACGATCTGGCGTTCGCGGGGCGGCAGGTTGTTCAGCATGACGAATCTCTCTACGCTACATTTGTAGTTCTAGGCTACAATTGTAGCGCATGCAAGCGCCATCTGAATCCGGAGCTAGCCGGTGCCCCCTGACGGAACGGACAAGGCCGCGAGATCGGCCGAAATCGCGTGTTCCCAGGCCAGCGCGCCCTGCGTGCGGGCAAGGGCCAGCGCGTCCTCCAGCAATGCCCGACCGGCATCGGTGCCGGAGGTGCAACGCGCCGCAATGCCGGCCTTGAGGCGCAGCAATTCGGGCAGCGAGACACGCTCGCCATTGGCGGTGCAGCGCGCGATCGTCGCGTCGATCAGCTCAAGCGCCTCGGGATAACGCGCCTCGAGGACCAGCCCGCGTGCCAGCGCGATCGAGAAAGTGGTGGTCAGCAGATCGTAGCGGGCGGCGCGCAGGCGGGAGAGGCTGTCGCGCAATATGTCCAGCGCCTCGCCGGTCTGGCCTCGCCGGATCGCAAGCTCGCCCCGGAAACCGGCTGCCGCGGCGACATAGGGGCCGAGTGCATTGTTCTCGGCGCACTCATTGAACGCGGCCAGATCGGCTTCCGCTGCCGCGAGGTCCGCCATCCAGAGATGCACCGAGAGCGACCAGATCAGCGCGATGCAATGGGTGACCGCGTGGTTGAGCCGGGTGGCTTCGTCCACCGCCTGGCGGGCGAGGCGGTTCGCGCCCTCGGTATCGCCGACGAGCCACAGGGTGCGCGCCAGCGCGATGATCGAGCGGTTGCGGTGATCGAAGCCGTAATGGATCGTCCGGCTGCGGATCGAGGGCGGGCTCTGCCGGATCGACAATTCGAGCGCCGGCCGTGCGCGCTTCTGGTCGCCATGGAGGTGGTGCGAGATGCCGGCGAGCGAATAGGCGACGCCGATCGCCTCGGGCGCGCCGATCGCTTCGGCGACTTCCACGGCGCGCTCGGCCTGGCGCATGGCGATGTCATATTCGCCGATCCGCTCATGGAAGATGTGGAGCCGGCCAAGCAGGCGCAGCTGGTTCCAGCGATCGTCGAGCGCGGTGGCGATCTCCAGCGCACGGACAAGCGCATGGCCTGCCGCTTCGCTGTTGCCGCGGGTGAACATCAGCGTGATGCCGAGCGCGGCCTGGAGCTCGAGTTCGGTCGCGGTGCCGCGCTGGCTGTCGTCGATCTCCGCGAGCGCCCGGGCAGTCCAGGTGCGGCATTCGATCATGTGCGACAGGTTGAGGAAGACGGGCGCGCTGGCGGCGGCGAGGCGGAAGGCGATCCGGGCATCGCCCTCCTGGCCGAAGGCCCAGTCGAGCGCGCTGCGGATATTGCCGAGCTGCATGCGCAGCGGGCGGGTGTCCTGCAGGACATCCTCGTCCTGCTCCGCCACCGCCTCGAGTTCCGCAAGGAAGAAGGCGGCGTGGCGCCGCGCCGCCGCGGCATAAAGCGGCAGTCCGCGGGCACGCAGCTTTTCCCGGGCATGGGCACGAGTCATCTCGAGCAGGCGATAGGTATCGGTACGGCGCGAGCGATCGGGCGCGACCAGCGACTTGGAGACCAGCTCGTCGAGCGCGACGGCGACGGCATCCGACCCGATCTCCGCATCGGCGGCGACCGCCAGCGCGGCATCGATCGAGAAGGGGCCGACGAATACCGAGAGCCGTTCGAGCACGACGCGCTCGGCTTCGGAGAGCAGGTCGTAGCTCCAGTCGAGCGTAGCCTGCAGCGTCTGCTGGCGCGGCTGGGCGGTGCGACGGCCGGACCAGCCCAGGCTGAACCGCTCGCCGAGCTGGCGCGCGGTGGCGGCAAGGCCGTGGGTGGCAACGCGGACGGCGGCCAGCTCGATCGGCAGGGCCATGCCGTCGAGGCGCTGGCAGAGCTCGGCGATCAGCCGGGCGGCTTCGTCATCGATGACGAGCGTGCTGTCGGCCGCGCCGGCGCGCTCGCAGAACAGCTCGACCGCGGGGAAGGCGAGGAGTTCGGTGCGGCTGAGCCCGCTGATCTCCTCGGGATAGGCGAGCGCGTCGAGGCGCAGCACATGCTCGCCGCGCACGCGCAGCGGCTCGCGCGAGGTCGCCAGCACCCGCGCGCCGGGCGCTTCCTCGACGATCCGCTCCACGATCTCGGCGATCTGGATGATGACGTGCTCGCAATTGTCGAGCAGCAGCAGGAAGGGGCGGTCGCGGATATGGGCGAGGATCACCGCCAGCGGATCGCCGCTCTGCGCCGAAAGGCCCATCGCGCCCGAGATCATCGAGGCAACGACGGTGGGGTTCTCCAGCATGCTGAAGTCGACGAAGGCCACGCGCTCATCGAAGGCAGGCGCCAGCTGGTGGCCGATCTCGATCGCGAGCGACGTCTTGCCGACGCCCGCCGGGCCGACGATGCTGAAGACCGGCGTATCGACTGCGCGCGTTTCCAGAAAGGCAAGATCGCGCTCGCGGCCGATCAGATGGGGAAGGCGCGCGGGCAGGTTGAGCACCGTGCCGGGGCGGGGCGCTTCGACAGCGGGTTCCGGCGCCTGGGTGCCGGCGAAGCCGTGGCGCTCCACCGGCGCGACAAAGGCATAGCCGACGCCGACCTGGGTAGCGATGTAGCGTGCGCCATCCACGCCGTCGCCGAGCAGCTTGCGCAGCCCGGCCATGTGAAAGCGGAGGCTGCCGTCCTCGACCACGACATCGGACCAGACGCGCTTGAGGAGCTCGCGCTTGGACAGGACCCGGCCCGGCTGCTCGGTGAGCACCACCAGCAGATCGAAGGAGCGCCCGCCGATCTCGACCGGCGCGCCGTCGCGCGTCAGCAGCCTTGCGCCTGGAGAAAGCGCGAAGGGGCCGAAGCAGATGCGTTCGCCAAGCTGTTGATCCACGTCCGCCACGTTCTGCCATTACCCCTCTATGGTCGAGTGTTCCATGCCGCTTGGGGGGATGCGCCTCAATCCTACCTAGGTGTTATTCTTTGCGTTCAGGCGGTTCGAGGGGCTTCCTTGGCGATTTCCATCTGCGCGCTATCCCCTTACTTCTGCCGTCACCCCGGCCTTGTGCCGGGGTCCACCGGGCGGCGAGGGCGGGCCTCAAGGTTCCAGTTCAGCGCGTGCGGCACCGTGGACCCCCGCCCAAGGCCGGGGGGGCGAGGGGTTTGCGCCGGGCGG
>NZ_JASATQ010000115.1:0-7942 GCF_038440415.1 Sphingomonas sp. OTU376
CCCCCGCCCCCCCCATGGGGCTTTACGGGGGGGGGGGGGGGGGGCGCTTGGCCCGCGCGACTTTGTCCTGGGGCGGGGGGCTGGCCTTGGGGGGGGGGGGGGTGGGGGTCTGTGGTCCCCGCCACCCGGGCCAACCCGGGTATGACGTATCGGTTCTAGCAGCCGCTATACGCAGCCCGCAGCTGCAGCTTGTCGATCTTCCCGGTCGAGCCGCGCGGCATGCTCGGTACCCGCACCACTGCGTCGGGAATCCACCAGGAAGCGACCTGGCCGCGCAAGGCGCCGAGCAGGTCCTGGTCGCTGATCTCCTGGTCCTCGCGCAGCTCGACGAGCAGCAGCGGCCGCTCGCCCCATTTGACGTCGCTGCGGCCGATCACCGCCGCCAGGCTGACCTGGGGCAGGGCGCAGACCACGGCTTCGATCTCGGCCGGGTTGATCCATTCGCCGCCCGACTTGATCAGGTCCTTGGCGCGGCCGGTGATGATCAGGTTGCCGGCGCGATCGATCTTCGCCAGGTCGCCGGTATCGAACCAGCCCTCGGCGGTGGTGGCCGGCCTGTCCTGGCCGAAATAGCGTTCGATCACTGCGGCACCGCGCACGTGCAGGCGTCCCTCGACATCGCGCTGTTCGGGGAGCGGGCTGCCGGCCTCGTCCATAAGCAGCAGGTCCATGCCCAGCGCCGGGCGACCAGAGATCAGCGCATCTCGCGTGGGGGCGCTGAGCACGCCGAACGTGCCGACCGGTGACAGCTCGGTCATGCCCCAGCTGGTCTGAACGGGGATGCCGAGCTGACCCTCGATCCGCTCCATCAGCGCGGGCGGCATCGGCGCGCCGCCGACAAGGATGCGCTTGAGCGAGGGCAGGCTGGTGCCGGTCGCGTCGAGATGATCGCACAGGCCGAGCCAGACGGTGGGCACGCCGACCGCGATGGTGACTTCCTCGGCGGCGATCAGCCGGGCCAGGCTGGCGCCGTCGAGATGACGGCCGGGCAGCACCAGCCTGGCGCCCGCTGCCGGCACCGCAAAGGGCAGGCCCCAGGCATTGGCGTGGAACATCGGCACCACCGGCATCACCACGTCCTGGCTGGTGATGCCAGAGACATCGGCCTGGAGCAGGCGCAGCGTGTGCATGAAGCTGGAGCGGTGGGTGTAGGTCACGCCCTTGGGGGCGCCGGTCGAGCCGGAGGTGAAGCAGAGGCCGCTCGGCGCCTTCTCCTCGAAATCGCCCCAGGCAAAGCCCTCGCCGGCGGTGTCGAGCAGCGGCTCGAGCTGGGCGATCGCCGCGCTGCCATGGATCTGGGGCGTGAACTCGCCATCGATCACGAAGACCTGCCCGACACCGGGCGCTTCGTCGAGGATTCTGAGCGCCAGGGGCATCAGGTCGGCGCTGACGATCAGGATGCGCGCCCCCGACTGGCCGAGCATCCAGGCGAGCTGCGGGGCGGTGAGGCGCGGGTTGAGCGTGTGGCACACCGCGCCCATGCCCATGATCGCGAACCAGCTCTCGACATGCGACTGGCTGTTCCAGGCCAACGTGGCGACGCGCTCCCCCTTTCGCACGCCGAGGCCGGCGAGCAGCGACGAGATCTTGCGGGCGCGCCGGTCGAGCTCGGCATAGCTGGCATGGGTGATCGCACCACCCTCGCCGGCGGTGGCGACCTGCACATCGGGGTGCCATTTCGCTGCGTGCTCGACGATCCGGTCGAGGGTCAGCGGGAAGTCCTGCATGCTGCCGTCGATCACTTGCAGGCCTCCGCGGCCGGGGCAAGCGGCGGGGCGATCACCCCGACATTCCAGTTCCAGGGCTGGGTCCCCGCGGCCCGGCGGCGGCAGAAGACCTGATCGTGCAGCGCATATTCGGCCGGCTTTAGGTCGGCGGCGACCTCCGGCTTGTCGGTGAAGTGCATATAGGCGGCTCGTGCATTGTGGGATGGCCAGGCAGGATGGCCCGAAGCGGTGGGAGCGCCGGTACGGGCGAAGCTCGCCCAGTAATCGACCATCGCGTCGGAAAGCGCGCGCTCGGCCGGCATATCGGGGATCTTGGGCCAGAGCGCAGTCACCCGGTCGATCGTGCCGAACATGAAAGGCACTTCGCTGGCGTGGAAGGCGTGGATGCCGGCAGCGTCCGAGGACGGCATGTGGTGGTCGAAATAGTAGAGATAGGCCGGCTGGCCGGCCCGCGCCTGCTCGCGGACCAGCTTCTGCGAGTTCCAGGCGAAGAAGCCGTCGCGCGCGGCGGCGAGCATGTTCGCGCCGATCGCGTCCGAGGGGTAGAGGCGGAGGAACGCGTCGGCGAGTGGGCCATAGCCGGCGCGGATCTTCGCTTCGTAGGTCGCGGGCGTGAAGGTCGATGCCTCGGGCAGGCCCGGCAGGATCGATTTCATCGTGCTGATCTCGCCGGCGGTGAAGCCGGTCATCAGCGGCACCTTCGCCTGTTCGCCGCGCTCGAAGCTGTCGAGGAGCTGCCGGGTGATGACCGTGCCGTCGACGATCGCTGTCGAGGCGAAGCCGGCCTTCACGGCGCGGGCGGCGAGATCGGGGGCGGGGATCGCCCGCAGCTCCGCCACCGTCCTTGCGCCGATCGCGCCGGCATAATGCTCGCCAAGCGTCTCGGCGGAGGGAACGCCGTGCGCCATCGTCTTCAGTTCGGGGATGTTCATCAGCGACGCGCTCTGGACGATCGCCTTGCCGAACAGCCCTTGCGCCTGGGGCGATACCAGCAGGTGCAGGATGGCGAGGCCGCCCGCCGATTCCCCGGCGATGGTGACATTGCCGGGATCGCCGCCGAACGCGCCGATATTGGCCCTCACCCATTTCAGCGCGGCGATCTGGTCCATCACGCCGTAATTGCCCGAGCTGCCGTCGGGCGATTCCGCGCTCAGCCCCGGGTGCGCGAAATAGCCGAAGATGCCGAGCCGGTAGTTGATCGAGACGACGATCACCCCGCGTTTCGCCAGCCGGGCGCCATCGAACATCGCCTGTTGCGACGAACCGCGCACCAGGTTGCCGCCATGGATCCACACGAATACCGGCGCCTTCTTCGCGCGTGCCGGTGCCCAGATGTTGAGCGAGAGGCAATCCTCGCTCATCGCCGGATAGACCTCGGCATAGATGCTGCTGGGCGGCGCGGGCGGCTGCTGACAGGCCGCGCCGAACGCCGTGGCGTTGCGCACCCCGGTCCAGGCGGGCACTGCCACCGGCGGCTTCCAGCGCCGCTCGCCCACCGGCGCCAGCGCATAGGGTATGCCCTTGAAGACCTTCTGCCCGTCGACCTCGATGCCGCGGACGCTCCCCGCGGGTGCCTTGACGATCGACTGGGCGTCAGCCTGACCGGCGCCGACAAGCGCCAGGCCCAGCGCCGCAAAGCGGTGCGCTATCCCCATCTCACTCTCCTGAAATGCGTGTGTGCAGGGTCGGCGTTCAGCCGATCACCTTGTTCAGCCGCAGCCAGAGCTGCTGGTCGAAATCCTTGTCGCCCGCGGCGGCGCCGGTGCGCACCACCACGAGCTTCCTGCTTGGCACGACGAACAAGCGGCGGTTGAAGGCGCCGAGGGCGGCGACCGTGTCGGCAGGGGCGGCGGCGATCAGCGGGCCGTCCTTCCGGTTGCCCATCGCCCCCATCACGTAGTCGCCGCCGTTCAGCCACCAGAGACGACCATAGGCGGGGTTGGTCGGTGAGCGCTCGAACATCAGTTTCAGGCTCGCCTCGGAGACGACACGCTTGCCGTCGTTCGACACGCCGTTGTGCAGGATCATCAGCCCGAACAATGCGGTATCGCGCGGGGTGGTGACCAGACCGGTATCGTTGCCGATGCTGGCCAGCGCCGCGGGGCGCTTGCGCCAGGCGGTGTTTGCCATGCCGGCGGGCCCTGCCAGCCAGTCCCGCGTGATCGTCTCAAGCGGTTGCCGGGCCGCCGCCGCGACGATGCGCTTGGAGACCGCGTAGACCGGGGTGTTGTAGAAGAACTTCGTGCCGGCCGGAGCCTCGTAGCCGAACTTCTCGTCCAGGCCCGAGGCCATGTGCAGCACGTCGATCACGCGGATCTTCGCTTCCTGCTCGGGCGTCGCTCTGGACCAGCCGGCACCGATATAGTCGGCGACGGGCTTCTCGACGTCGATCAACCCCTTGTCGATCGCCACCGCGATCAGCACCGAGACGAAGCTCTTCTGCTGCGAGGCGACATCCTCGAGCAGCGCGCCGTCGCCGGCCTTGCCATAGACGAAGAGCGGGAACTGGCGATCGCCTTCGGGCGCCGGGAAGTTCTTCTCCACCAGCACCTTGCCATCCTGGATTACCAGGAAGCCGGTGGTGTTCTGATTGCGGAGATAGTCGAGCAGGCTGGTCATCGCCGCGTTGCCCGCACTTGCCGGAACGACAGGGCCGGGGCGGGCGGGGGCGGCGGCGGGCGCGATCGTCACACCGGCCATGGCCGCCGCGAGCAACATCAGCTTGGCGTGCGATCGTGCCTTCATCGTCATCTCCTGTTCGCGGCTGCGCGCTTCTTCTTTATCGGGGGAGCAGGGGCGGTCAGCGGCGTGACCTCGCGGACCCGGGGCCCGCGCGCGAGCATTATCCGGGCGACTTCGCCCTGCATGAAATAGAGGATGTCGCGGGCTGCCTGGCTCGCCTTGTCGGCGTCGCGCGCGATCAGCGCGGCGCGCACCTGGCGCCAATACTCATACGGGCCGGGGCCATTGGCGTTGATCGCCAGCGCGACATAGGAAAAGTGGAAGCGCGTCTTGCGCCGTACCATGTCGATCATCTTCTGCGCATCGGCGCTCGCCGATTCCGCCATCTCGCTGAAGATTGCTTCCGAGATCTCGATGATCTGCTCGCCCGGCGTCCCGGCGGCGGCGTCGCTCAGCAACCGGTCGATATTGACCAGCATGTGGCGGATCGCGGTATCGGAGGCACGCAGGCAGGCGAAGCGCGCGGCAAGGCCGTAGAGCGCGGCGCGGATCTCATAGAGATCAAACACTTCCTCCACCGTGGTGGCGGAAACACGGGCTCCGCGATTCTCCTCGATCTCGAGCAGCCCGTCGTCGGCAAGGGTGCGTAGCGCACGGCGAACGATCGAGCGGCCGACGCCGAACTCGCTGCACAGCGGCGCTTCGCGCAGCCATTCGCCCGGGGCAAGCTCGCTCCGCTGTATCCGAAGCCGCAGCGCTTGTGCCAGATCGTCGGCGGTCGAAATGGAACGCGCTTCCGCTGCGTCCGTCGACTCCGGCAATGCTGCTGATTCGTGATTGTCGGTCAAAGACTTGCCCTCTCGCGGGTTGGTTGCGCCATCGCAGTGCTTACCAATCCCGCACGGTCATTTCTATTGCGGCTGCCGGACTGTAGCAAGAGATTTGTCGGACCATAAATCAAAGATTGTCGTACAATCCTGTTGACTCGGTCTCACGATCGACGGATGAAAAGCTAGGCGCAGCAAAAATGCGCGCCATGGGAGGATGCATGCGAGATTTCCTTGCCACCACGGCAACCCTTGCGCTCGTCGTGGCCACGCCGGCCCTGGCGCAGACCACGACCGCCACCGCCACCACCACTGACGCCAGCCAGGAAGCTTCCGCGCCGCAGGACGCGCCCGCCGCGAGCGAAGAGAAGCGCAATGACGACATCATCGTCACGGCGCGCCGCCGCGAGGAAAGCATCCGCGACGTGCCGGGCACGATCAACGCGGTGACCGGCGATCAGCTTGATGCCAAGGGCCCGATCGCGGGCAGCGGCGATCTGCTCAGCACCACGCCGGGTGTCCGCTTCAACGATGTCGCCAGCGAGAACCTTGCCGAAGTCTCGATCCGCGGTTCGGGCACTGCGCGCGCCACCGGCGCGGATTCGGGCGTCGGCCTGTTCGTCAACGGCGCCTATGTCGGCAGCTCGACGCTGGGCGGCCGCAATTTCAAGACGCTCGACTATTTCGACATCGAGCGGGTGGAATCGCTGCAGGGCCCGCAAGGCGCGCTCTATGGCCGCAATTCCGAATTCGGCGTGGTCAATATCGTCCTGGCCAAGCCCAAGTTCGAAAGCTCGGGCTGGGCGCGTGGCATGTACACCTTCGGGCTCGACCAGAAGCGCGTCGCCGCGGTGATGAACGAAGCGCTGAGCGACACGGTCGCGGTCCGCGTCGGCGGGGAGATCTACGGCCAGACCGGGGGCTTCTACTACGACCCCAACCACAAGAAATATTATGACAGCACCCGCGGCTGGAACGGCCGCGCCCAGCTGCGCTATCGCTCGGGCAATCTCGACGTGAACCTGATGGTCGACGGGCAGGACCTGAAGCTGCCGAGCTTCGTCAACAGCCTGGTCATCGCGCCCGGCACCAACACCGCGGTGCCGCTCGGCTATTATCAGTCGCGCTACACTCTGCCGCACGACGGCAAGGACGGGCTGATGCAGAAGGTCGGCCGGGTGATGCTCAACGCCAGCTATGATTTCGGCTGGGCCAAGCTCGAATCGACGACGATGGCGACGCGGTGGCGCTCGAGCCAATATTATGGCGCCGCGATCGACTATGCGACGCTGGTTGCAATGCGCCAGCAGGGCCAGCTGGGGATCTATCCCTTTACCCAGGTCCACACCAATGTCGTCGATCGCACGCTCTATCAGGATCTCCACCTCACCGGCTCCGGTGCGGGCGGCAAGCTGACCTGGATCGTCGGCGCCGAGGGCTTGTACCAGAACGATGATTACCGCCTGGCGATCAACAGCTCGCCCTGCGCGTTCAATACCGTCACCCAGGGTATCTGCACCGGCACGCCGACCGCGAAAGTCTGCCTGAAGCCGCTGCCGAACTCGGCCAATTGCCCGGCCAATTATCCGCTGGTGTTCGGCACCGACAGCAACACGCAGCAGCGCATCTACTCGTTCGCGGCCTATGCCTCGCTTGGCTATCAGTTCGGCAATTTCTCGCTGAACGGCGAAGCGCGCATCTCGCACGACTACAAGACCGCGACGCAATATATCTACGCGCTCTACACCACCAACTATACGCGCCTGCCGACCACCTTCGTCTACAAGGCGGAGCAGCCGGCCTTCACGGCGACGGCGAGCTACAAGATTCCGGGGCCGACCAGCACCCTGATCTATGCCAAGGTCGGTTCGGGCTATCGCGCGGGCGGCGTCAACAACGGCACCTATAATGCCGCGGCGCCCAATCCCTTCCAGTATACCTATGGCAACGAGACGACGATCGGCTACGAAGCCGGGGTCAAGTCGACGATCACGCGCGGCGTGTTCGTCCGCGTCGCCGCCTATCTGCAGCGGACCAAGGATGCGATCACCAGCATCAACGATGGCTGCACGCTGACCAATGCCTGCCTCCAGGGTGGCCAGCAGTTCAACGTCAATGGCGGCACGATCGAGGCAAGGGGCCTGGAAGCGGCGCTCGACGGGCGCTGGCGCCTGGCCGGCGGCATGTTCTCGCTCGGGCTGAACGCCGCGACCCAGCACGCCACCTTCGTCAAGGTTCCGGCCGGGGTCACTGGCCTGCCGACGCTGGACAGCTCGGTGGCGCAGATCCCCGATTGGACGATGTCGGCGAGCGTCGACTATCGCCACCCGATCAGCGACAAGTCGAACGTGTTCGTCAATTTCAACTATCAGGGCCAGCGCGGCGGCATCCAGGATACGGTGACAGCGACCACGCCTGCCATCTACATGACCGATTTCGACCTGTTCGGCGCCCGCGCGGGCTTCAACTTCAACAAGGTCCAGTTCGCGGCGTTCGTCCGCAACATCACCGATCGCCAGATCCAGGTGCTCAAGTTCATGTCGGCGGGCTATCCGCTCTCGGTGCGCTACAACAAGCCGCGCACCATCGGCGTGAGCATGTCCACCCGCTGGTAAGGATCCGGGGGGCGGCTCCTTTTTCCATCTCCGCCTTCTTCCTGCCGCCCGGGTAGGGTTCACAATAGGCCAAACCGCCGGCCCCAGGTTA
>NZ_JASATQ010000116.1:0-7881 GCF_038440415.1 Sphingomonas sp. OTU376
GAGAAAATTCCCAAGAAAAAACCCAACACAAACCCCCAAAGCACCGCATACCACACCCCCAACCCCCCCCCCCCCCCATTTTTTTCCGGTCCACCCCGTTTTTTCATTTCAACCGGGGGGGGGGGTCCCCCCCCCCACCGCCGCGCCGTTTCACACCGAACGAGATCATCTACGCGACAGGCGACCGGGATGTTCCGGTCTGGCTGGTCCTGGATGGCTCTATCGATGTCCTGCGCCGCGACGGTCTCGACGAGGAGGCACCGATTACGACCCATGAGGTTGGTCAGTTCACGGGCGAGGTCAGCCAGATCGATGGTCGTGCCTCACTCGCCTCGGCACGCGCGGGAAGCGATGGAGCGACCCTTTTGCCATTCGACCCGTCTCATCTCAGGGCCCTGCTGGTGGGTTCGGCCGAGATCGGCGAGATCGTCATGCGCGCGCTCATCCTGCGCCGCGTCGGCCTGATCGAACAGGGAGGCTCCGGGACGATCTTGATCGGGGAACCGGACGACGTCCGCCTCCTGCGGCTCCAGGGATTTCTGACCCGCACGGGTTATCCCAACATGGTGCTCGACCCCAAAGTCGATGGTGAGGGGCGCGGATTTGTGGAGCGGATGGCGCTGTTGCCCAGCGAGTTACCTCTCGTGGTCTGTCCCAACGGCGAACTGCTCAAGCGCCCGGACGAAACCGAACTAGCCGCGTGCCTTGGAATTCTTCCGACTCTCGATGCGGACAAGACCTATGACATCGCCGTGGTCGGCGCAGGACCGGCGGGGCTCGCCACGGCGGTCTATGGAGCCTCCGAAGGCCTTTCGGTGATCGTCCTGGATGAACGCGCAATGGGCGGGCAAGCTGGCGCGTCGGCCCGCATCGAGAATTATCTGGGCTTCCCGACGGGCATTTCCGGACAGGCGCTCGCTGGCCGCGCTTTCAACCAGGCGCTCAAGTTCGGAGCCGAAGTCGCGATCCCGGTCACGGTACAGCGCCTGAATCGTGAAGGCGATTATCTGGTCCTTCAGCTGACTGGCGGCGCGACTGTGAGGGCCCGCACGGTGGTGGTTGCTTCCGGAGCCGCCTACCAGCGACCGGATATTCCTGAGCTCGCCCGTTTCGAGGGCGCTGGCATTTCCTATTGGGCTTCGCCCGTAGAAGCCCGACTATGTGCGGGCAAGGATGTCGCACTCGTCGGGGGCGGCAATTCGGCCGGCCAGGCGATCGCGTTCCTCGCGCCTCATGTCCGAAGGCTTCGCGTCTTTGTCCGGCGCGACCTTTCGGAGACGATGTCGCGCTACCTTATCGATCGTATCTCGGTATTGCCCAATGTCGAAATCCATATTGGTACCGAACTCGTAGAATTGGACTGCGACGGGCAAACGCTCACGAGCGCCGTGGTACGTGACCGCACCACCGGCGCCACGACAAGGTACGAGGCCAGCCACCTTTTTCTGTTTATCGGCGCGATCCCGCATACGCGATGGCTGGCAGGCGCGATATCGACCGATGATCGCGGGTTCATCCTCACCGGGAGGGGACGGGCGCCTCTCGAGACCAGCATGCCGGGCGTGTTCGCAATTGGCGACGTCCGGGCCGGCTCAACAAAGCGTGTCGCTGCCGCGGTTGGCGACGGCGCCGCGGCCGTCGCCCAGATTCATGCATATCTCAGCGCGCTCGCGAAAGAGGCGGCGTGAGCACGCGCGGATGCGACGAATGCCTCAGGATGGGGACCCGCCGGGTCGATCGCCGCCCCTGTTAGGTGCCCCGTCCGCCTGACGCACCGGCAGAGAAAAAGGGAAATACGGGTGATATCTCACAAGATCGTCGGCAAACTGCGGAATATCGCAGTCGAGGTGGCTGCGTGGGACGGCTCTCGCGCGGAGGTCGATCTCTCCTGCATCTGCATGTTCACCCGAGAAATCGGCACCAGTTCGGTCAAGGGCGGCCTTGCCCACGTCGACTTAGCCCTCGGGGGAAACCTTCTCGGATTGAGGAAGGACGGGGTGTTTCGCGCCCGCGTCGGCGAGGCGTTGCTCATCGACGAACCTCCTTCCTCGATAGCCGCCAGCGCTCTCCTTCTCATCGGGCTCGGCAATCCCGTCGACTGGACAGCCGAAACCCTTGAAGCCGCCGTGCACCTTGCTGCCAACACTGCCTTCGCGCTCAAAAGCCGTTCCGCCGCTTTTGCACCTGGAATGCTTGATAGTGGTCTTCTTCCCGATCAGACCCGGGGCGCGCCGACCCATATGGTGAAGGGCCTCATCGCTGCCGTCGATGCGCAAGCCAGACTTCGCGAGCTAGGCCTCACGCGCCAAACCGCGCTTGAGCGCTGGGTGTTCGATGTGGGCGCCCCCCGTTTCGAGGATGCTGCGATGCAGTTCGGCTCCCTGCTCACTCGAAAATAGAACCCAGACCGTGATGCCGCCCGCATTATCGAAGGAAGTCCAATGCAAACTGTCCCTCCGCCTCCGCCCGTGATCACGCAGGAAATCCAGATCGTCGATCAAGCAGGGCGGCCGCGCATCGTCATGTCGGCAAAGGACGGAACTCCGGTGATCGAGTTCGTGCGCACCGATGCCAGAAGCGTCGTCACCATCAAGCTCGACAAGGATGACCGCCCCTCGGTGACTCTCAGCAACCCGGATACGGGAGGCCCCACCACTGCGCTCGAGGTCGATGACAAAGGGGCGCATGTGATCTTCAATCGACCCGGCGGCGCGTCATCATATCTCTTCCTGAACAACAGCGGAGGCTCCGGCGTGGTCCTGATCGATGCGAGCGGCGTTCGGCGCGCGAGTGTTCTTGTCACCGCCGATGGTAAGGTGACCACCCAAGGCGTCATTCCTCAGAACGGCAACGGCAAGGCTCAACCCTGACCGGCTCCTTCCGGCCCCGGAAACTGTCAGACGGCGGGCGCATCGATCCGGTTGACAGGTCATTTCCGCGCCAGCCGCCGGGTTGAATGAGAACACTTGTCCCAAGCCTTGCTACGCCCGCGCAAGTAAGACATCTCCGCGCCACTTCATCATACGTTCGCGATCATTTCCGTATTCCTCAAGGTGGTCACCTCAGCCACATTCCTGTGATGAACACGAGCATCGATCCAAGAGAGCAAGTGGTGGGCCGAGGGAACGGTTCGCTCGCGCCGCGGCGGCACCTGCGCAATCAGGAGGCGGCAGCGCTGATAGGCATCAGTCCTACCACGCTCAAGATTTGGCGAGTGAAAGGGAAGGGGCCCACATTCATTAAGCTGGGCGACAGCAAGCAAGCGACGGTCATCTACGTCGAGGAGGATGTGCTCGCCTGGCTCTCACGACACAGGTTTCGCAGCACAAGTGCCTATTCAGCGCGAGCTACCGGTCGGCATCAATTGGAGGATTGACTGTCTTGCAAATTACATCGGTAGCATAGCGGTCGGACCAACCCAGCCAGCGGGTGAAGGGAGCGACGGCCAATACGAACACCGCTCCCTTTACGTCTCTATCCGTTCAGCCGATCCTTCAGGGCTTTTGCCGCCGTGAAGGTGACCTTCCTCGAGGCTGGGATCGAGATTTTCTCACCGGTTGAGGGGTTCCTGCCGTCGCGCGCCGGGCTGGCTTTGACCTTGAACTTCCCAAATCCATTGATCGCGACCTCCTCGCCCTTGGCAGCAGCGTCTCCGATCGCGGCGAAGACATCATTGATCAGTTTGCGCGCATCGGCCTTGCTGGCCCCATGCTCGGCCGCCAGCGTTTCTGCGATCTCGTTGATAGTCATGTCGTACGTCCTTTGCCGCAATGAATTGGTCGGGGAGCGGCTCCTTAGCGCCTGATCGTCGGTCCGTCTCGGTGCCATTCGCCTGTACGCAGATCGTGGGCGAGCATCGGACAGATGCATGGGGAAAGCAGGGAAATCGACGCGATGCAGGCTCCTCGAAATCCGATCGGTCGAATCACTGAGCTTTCGCTCGGCACCTATTCTCTCAAGGCGACGAACCGCTGCCGCGCGCCAAGGGCTCTGCTGGATCTTGAGAACTTAAGGTAATCCTCGCTGAGAGCGGGTGGGGCCCGGGGGCAAGCGCTCTGGTGCTGAGGGGTGATCGCCCGCGCTGACGTTACGCCTCCGCGATTCTGGCGCACTCTGCGGGCACGTTGGCGGAAGCGGTGGGATTCGAACCCACGATACGGTTGCCCGTATGCCAGTTTTCAAGACTGGAGCCTTCAACCACTCGGCCACACTTCCAAACCAAACGCCGCGAACTGCTTACTATGTGCTTACCAGCTCCGCTATCAGCTTTAACCGCCAGGAATGCAATCGCTTCAAGGCATTGATATATAACGCATATTCCAAATTTCTAACACGCAAATCGACATAGTCCTTGTAGGTTTTCAAGACCGCTGCCTTAAACCACTCGGCCACCTTTCCGCGTTGCGACTCGCGCTATCCGGATTGGCGACGATCCGCCACAATTTGTTGACGAAAACCGCCGCTGGGGGGTTCAGGATCGAGTCTCGCTGTGGCACAAAAGGCGCATGCGGGGATCGAGTGGTGTGATGCGTAGCCTGTTGGCGCTGGGTGTTGCCGTGATCGCGGCGGCGCCCGTCGGTGCGCCCGCGATCGCGCAGGATGAAAGTGGCTTCCAGACCTATCTGGGCGAGCTGTCGCGCCAGGCGGCGGCGCAGGGCGTGAGCCGGCGGACGATCGACCTGGTGATCCCGACGCTCACTTATAACGCCCGGGTGGTGCAGCTCGACCGGCAGCAGCCCGAGACCGCGCCCAATGCGCCGATCTCGAACTTCGAGCCCTATCGCCGAAGCCATGTCGATGCCGCGCGGATCGGGCAGGGGCGGGCGGCCTATCAGCGCCAGCGCCCGCGCCTGCAGCGGATCGAGGCGGAGACCGGGGTTCCGGAATCGGTCATGGTCGCGATCTGGGGGCATGAGACCAATTACGGGCGGGTGATGGGCAATTTCGATCTGCCCCGCGCGCTTGCCAGCCTCGCCTATGAGGGACGGCGGCGCGACCTGTTCGCCGGCGAGTTCATCGCCACGCTCAAGATGATCGACCGCGGGGTGCCGCGCGAGAAGCTGATCGGCAGCTGGGCGGGGGCGTTCGGCGGCCCGCAGTTCCTGCCCTCGGTCTATCTCCGCCTGGCGCGCGACGGCGACGGCGACGGCATGGCCGATATCTGGACGAGCGAGGCGGACACGCTGACCTCGATCGCCAATTATTTCGTCAATGCCGGCTGGCGCAAGGGTCAGCCCTGGGGCTTCGCGGTGAGCGTGCCGGCCAGTCTCGACCGTGCGGCGATCGCCAACAGGACCGTCGCGCCGCGCTGCCCGCGCGTGTTCGACCGGCACAGTCGCTGGAAGACGATGGCGGAGTGGCGCGCGCTCGGCGTGGTGCCGCAGACCCGTGCCTGGCCGGCCGACAATGTCCAGGCGACTTTGCTCGAGCCGGACGGCCCGGGGAAGACCGGCTATCTGCTCACCGGCAATTATCGCGTCATCCTCGACTATAATTGCTCGAATTTTTACGCTTTGTCGGTAGGCCTGCTCGCCGATGAGGTCGAACGCTAGCATCTTCGCGCTCACGCTCACGGTTGTCGCCGTAGCCCCGAGCCACGCCCACGCCCTGCAGCAGCGGGGTTCCGTCGCCGCGCAAGCCTATGGCGGCGCGCAGGACGCCCAGTCGGGCGAGACCTGGCGCGCGGCCGACGGCACGCTGCGCTCGCGCCCCGCGCCGGCCCGGCCGGCCGCGCCGGAGCCCGAGCCCCAGCCGCAATGGAGCGAGCCCGCCCCGCAGGCGAGCACCCCCGGCGCGTCCTATGCCGTGCCCGGCGCCCGGTCCGCGCCGGCGCAGCGCCAGCCGCAATACCAGCCCCCGGTCCAGCAGCAGCAGGCGCCCGCCGACTATGCCGACCCCACAGCGGGCGCGCGGGGCCCGAGCGGCTCGTCGCAGCCCGCCCCGGGCGAGACGCCGCGCTATGACGAGATCGGCTATGCGGGCATCCGCCCGGTCAGCGGCTCGGCCGACCAGGCCGTGGTCGCCGTCCACCGCGCGCTGCCCGCCAACTCCTATGTCGAGGTCACCTCGCTCGACACCGGCAAGACGATCCTCGTGCTCGTCACCGGCACCGATCCCGGCGCCGACCACCCGATCGACCTCTCCGCCGGCGCCGCCCGCCTGCTCGGCGCCAGTGGCGACACGATCGGCGTCCGCCTGCGCAGCGTGAACCCGCCCGCGATGGACAAGGCCGCGCTCCAGGCCGGCCGCCCCGCCGGCGACCGCGCCGACGCGCCCCAGGTGCTGCTCACCGCGCTGCGCAAGCGCCTGCCGAACCGCCCGAGCTACGCGGCGGCACCGAGCTACGCGCCGCCCGCCTACACCCCGCCGCGCACCGCCGCGCCGCGCCCGGCCCCCGCACGCACCGCCCCGCCGCCGGCCCGGCCCGCCGCGAATGGCAGGTTTATCGTCCAGGTTGCCGCACTTTCTAACGCCCAGCGCGCACAAGCGCTTGCCCAAAGCCTTGGTGGGTTCGTAAAGCCGGGTGGCGGGCTCCATCGCGTCCAGCTCGGTCCCTTCGCCACGGCGGGCGAGGCCGAAGCGGCACGGCGGCGCGCCGCGGGCGCGGGCTATGGAGATGCACGCGTCCAAGCCAACTGAAAGGCCGGACGAATCACATGAAGAAGTTGCTGCTCGCCGCATCGTTCCTGGCGCTTGCCGCCGCCCAGTCGACGAACGCCGCCGGCCCGCCGCCTTTCGACACCCCGGCGCCCGTCGCCTATATGGAGGACCTGTCCTCGGGCGCGGTGCTCTATGCCAAGGATGCCGACCGGCGCATGCCGCCGGCATCGATGGCCAAGATGATGACGGTCTATGTCGCGTTCGACCTGATCAAGAAGGGCGAGCTCAAGCTCGACAAGCAGATCGAGGTGCAGCCCGAGACCTGGAGGAAGTGGCATAGCCAGGGCTCGACCATGTTCCTCGCGGTGGGCGAGAAGCCGACCGTGTCCGACCTGCTCAAGGGCATCGTCACGCTGTCGGGCAACGACGCCTGCGTCGTCCTCGCCGAGGGCATCTCCGGCAGCGAGGAAGCCTTTGTCCAGCGGATGAACGAGGCGGCGAAGAAGCTCGGCCTCACCAACAGCCATTTCGGCACGTCGAACGGCTGGCCGGACGAGGGCCGCACCTATGTCACCGCGCGCGACCTCGCGCACCTCGCCAAGGCGACGATCCAGGACCATCCGGACCTCTACAAGCAGTTCTACTCGCTCCCCAGCTTCACCTGGGGCAAGACGCTCGGCGCCGGTGCCGACATCAGCCAGTCCAACCGCGATCCGCTGCTCGGCCGCGTCCAGGGCGCCGACGGCCTCAAGACCGGCCACACCGATGAGGCCGGCTATGGCTTCACCGGCTCGGCCGAGCAGAATGGCCGCCGCCTCGTCATGGTCGTCGCCGGGCTCACCACCTACAATGGCCGCGCCGATGAATCGGTGAAGTTCATGAACTGGGGCTTCCGCGCCTGGCAGGCCAAGGCACTGGTCAAGAAGGGCCGCAAGGTCGGCGAGGTCCAGGTCCAGGGCGGCACCTCGGGCAGCGTCGGCGTGGTCGCCCCGCGCGACCTGAGCGCCACCGTTCCGGCAGGCACCGCGCCCGAGATGCAGGGCCGCATCGTCTATAACGGCCCGGTCCCGGCCGGCTTCAAGGCAGGCGACCATATCGCCGACCTGATCATCGACTCGCCCGGCCTGCCGTCGCAGACCGTGCCGCTGGTCGCCGAGAAGGACGTCGCCGAAGCCGGGTTCTTCGGCCGCGCCTGGCGCGGCTTCTGGTCGCTGTTCGGAGCCTGAGACTGAACTCCCCTCCCTGAAAGGGAGGGGTAGGGGGTGGGTTGGGGGCCCCCCC
>NZ_JASATQ010000117.1:0-7859 GCF_038440415.1 Sphingomonas sp. OTU376
GAGCCCACCACCAACCTGTCCCCCGGCGAAGGCCGGGGTCCAGGGTTGCTCCGCCGTTGCGCTTGTGGCTCTGGGCCCCGGCCTTCGCCGGGAAACAGGTCAGCGGGAGGAGAGGCTCACCAGCCCCTCGGCGATTCCCTTCCACACCGGATCGCGCTTCCGCCGCAGCAGCTCTACTGCCGTCCGCCCTTCGGCATCGGCAATATCCCCCCGCGCGCCGGCCGCCACGAACATCGCGAAATGCCCGGCCGCGCTGCCCTTCCTGAGCATCAGGTGCAGCGCGGTCCGCCCCTTGCCGTCGCGCGCATCGGGATTGGCGCCGCCATCCAGCAATTCCTCCGCCGGACCGAACTTGCTCCAGCCCACCGCCCCCAGCAGCGGGGTCTCGCCGCGGCCCGCGCCTTCCTCGATATCCGCGCCATGCGTCAGCAGCAGCCGAATCGTCGCACGATCCTCGTTCCAGGCGGCGGCGAACAGGCAGAAATCGGGATTGCAGCCACGCTTCAGCAGATATTCGGCCAGCGGATAGTTCTGGCCGCGCGCGATAGAGAACCAGAGCGGCGTGGCCCGCCATTCCCCTTCGGTGAAAGCGGCATCGTCCAGTCCCAGGCCCAGGCCGAGCAGCAATTCCGCCATCGCGATCGGCGTGCCGGGCACCGAACAAGCCAGGTGGAGCCAGTTCCGCCCACGCTCGTCGCGTTGGCCAAGCAGGTCGGGACGTAGCGCCAGCCCCTCGCGCACCTCCTCCACCCGGTGGCCACGCACGCTTTCCGTGAGGCTGGTCTTCGAAACCATGGCCGCATCCTAAACGCGAGCACCCGCCATACAAAGAGGCCGCCCCGGTTTCCCGGAGCGGCCTCACCCGAGTATCCGCCTGGGCGGATCAGATATCGTCGCCGAGAGCGCCCTTCACCTTGCCGATGAACTGCTGGCCCTTGCCCTTGAGCTCCTGGGCCTTGCCCTCGGCATCCAGCTTGTCGTCGGCATGGGTGCGCTGCGGGTCGGCGGGATCGCCGGCCACGGCCTGCTTGGCCTTGCCCACCAGCTCGTTGACGTTGCCCTTGATCTTGTCGGTAAGTTCGCCCATGATTCCAGTCTCCTAGCCGCGGATTGGCGCTTGGCCGCGCTTGTCATCCGTCCGACTGAAACAACGGTCCGCGCTGGAAATGGGTTCCGTCATGCCTGAGCGGATTGCCGAACATTATGAAAGACATGCGCACGCGTTCGACCATGAGCGGCGCAAGCGCTTCGCCGAACGCGCCTGGCTCGACCGATTCCTGCTGGGGGTGACGAAGGGCGCACCGGTGCTCGATCTGGGCTGCGGGGCGGGCGAGCCGATCGCGCGCTACCTGATCGCCCATCATCATCCGGTCACCGGCGTCGATGCCTCGCACGAGATGATCGCGCTGTGCCGCACCCGCTTTCCGCGCGAGCGCTGGATTGTAGCCGATATGCGCAGCGTGCCGCTCGACACCGCCTATGGTGGGATCATCGCCTGGGACAGCGCCTTCCACCTGCCCGCCGACGACCAGCTTGCCCTGATCGCGCGTCTAGCGCCCTGGCTGGCGCCGGGTGGCACCTTGCTGTTCAACACCGGCCCGGCACGCGGCACCGCAATGGGCTGCCAGTTCGGCGAGGAGCTCTTCCACGCCAGCGCCGATCCGGCCGAATATCGCGCGGTGTTCGCGAAGACTGGCCTGTTCGAAGTCGCCTACAAGCCCGAGGATGCCGCGATCGGCGGAAGATCGGTGTGGCTGGTGCGGCGGCCCCATTAGATCTGTACAACATCTCGTCACCCCGGCCTTGAGCCGGGGTCCCGCTGCCCTATCCTGACAAAGAAGAAGCGGGATCCCGGCTCAAGGCCGGGATGACGTAAGAAAACCCGGCCTCACGGTGCCACCTTCTGCAGGAACGCCAGCACCGCTGACCAGGCCGGCTCGGAGCC
This sequence comes from Sphingomonas sp. OTU376, assembly GCF_038440415.1. Classification (NCBI taxonomy): domain Bacteria; kingdom Pseudomonadati; phylum Pseudomonadota; class Alphaproteobacteria; order Sphingomonadales; family Sphingomonadaceae; genus Sphingomonas; species Sphingomonas sp. OTU376. The sequence continues at coordinate 1,946 of NZ_JASATQ010000117.1, forward strand.
GTCCGGGTTCTTCGCACGCAGCAAGGTCGACGAGCCGTGCACCCCGCCCAGCTTGGGCACGAACTGCTCCTTGGCACCGGGCACCGCGGCGAGGATGTCGCGCGCCGCGTCGATCTCGTGCCCGTCCTTGGCGGAGGTCGCGAACACCGGCACCCGCACCTTGGCCGCAGCCTTCGCCACCAGCGTCTTGTCGTCGAAATATTCGCCCGGCGAGAAGGCCATCACCGCCCGCAGCTCGGGATGCTCGGCCGCGAGCAGAAATACCAGCGATGCCGAATAGCTGCTGCCCCACAGGATCACCGGCAGCTTCTTCGCCTCGGCCCAGGCAAGCGCGGCCTCCAGATCCGGCTTCGCCGCCAGATATTCGGCCGGAGTCGCGACATGGCCCGGCTTCACGCCCACGCCCTTGGCGGTCGCGTTTCCGCCGAACAGCTCGCCGCCGGCACGCTGGTCGATCCGCAGCGAGGCATAGCCCCAGGTGGCGAGGCGCGGCGCGATCGTGGCGTATTCGTCCTTGCCCGATTCGGCCTGGTGGAAGAGCAGGATCAGCGCCTTGGGCTTCTCCACGCCGGTATGGACGCCGGCGATCTTCACGCCGTCCGCCGCGGTGAGCGTCACCGGCTCGGCCGAGATCGAGCGTGCCTCCTTGGGCACGTTGGCGGGCTTGGGATGGCAGGCCGAGAGCGCCAGCAACGCAAGCGCCGCAGCAGCGCCCCGCATCAGATCAGGCCTGCCAGCGGGCTCGACGGATCGGCATAGCGGCGCTTGGCCATGCGCCCGGCACGATAGGAAAGCCGGCCGGCTTCCACTGCCGCCTTCATCGCAGCCGCCATCAGGATCGGGTCCTTGGCCTCGGCGATCGCGGTGTTCATCAGGATGCCGTCGCAGCCCAGCTCCATGCCGATCGCGGCGTCGCTAGCGCTGCCCACGCCGGCATCGACCAGCACCGGCACCTTGGCGCCTTCCACGATCAGCCGGATCGTCACCTGGTTCTGGATGCCCAGGCCCGAGCCGATCGGCGCGCCCAGCGGCATGATCGCCACCGCGCCCGCATCCTCCAGCCGCTTGGCGGCGATCGGATCGTCGACGCAATAGACCATCGGCTTGAAGCCTTCGTTCGCCAGAATTTCCGTGGCCCGGAGAGTCTCGACCATGTCCGGGTAGAGAGTCCGCGCCTCGCCCAGCACTTCGAGCTTCACTAGTTCCCAGCCGCCCGCCTCGCGCGCCAGGCGCAGCGTGCGGATCGCCGATTCGGCGTCGAAGCAGCCGGCGGTGTTGGGCAGGTAGGTGATCTTCTTGGGATCGATATAGTCGGTGAGCATCGGCGCGTTCGGATCGCTGACGTTCACCCGGCGCACCGCCACGGTGACGATCTCGGCGCCCGAAGCAGCCACCGCTGCCGCGTTCTGCTCGAAATCCTTGTACTTGCCGGTGCCGACGATCAGCCGCGAGCGGAAGGTCTTGCCGGCGACGCTCCACGTGTCTTCGTCCACCGGCTTGCCATGGTCGCCGCCACCGACGAAGTGGACGATCTCCAGCTCGTCGCCATCCTCGACGACCACCTGGTCCAGTGTCGAGCGCGGAACGACCTCAAGGTTGCGCTCCACCGCCAGCTTGGCGGGCACCAGGCCGAGCTCCTCGGCCAGCTGGGCGATGGTCAGGCCGGCCGTCACCCGCTTGTGCTCGCCGTTTACGGTGATGGAGACGGTGCCGTCGCTGTGCATGAACTGTCCTTGGAAATTGATCGGAAGCGCGGGCTCATATAGGGAAGCCGCTCCCGCGCCCGCAACCGAAAGGCTTGGCCTTGGCCAACACGATCTACGTCCTCAACGGTCCCAACCTGAATCTGCTGGGGCTGCGCGAGCCGGAGATCTACGGTTCGGACACGCTCGACGACATTGCCGGCCGGCTGGAAGACCGTGCCAAGGAGCTCGATCTCGAGATCGACCTGCGCCAGTCCAACCATGAGGGCCATCTGGTCGACTGGCTGCACGAGGCCCAGGCGCGCGGTGCAAAAGCCGTCTTGCTGAATGCCGGTGCCTTCACCCATACCAGCCTGGCGCTCTACGATGCGATCCGCTCGATCAGGACGCCGGTACTCGAAGTCCATCTCTCCAATCCGCTTGCCCGGGAGGAGTTTCGCCACCACAGCTATGTGGGCATGGCCGCCAAGGGAACCATCTCCGGTTTCGGGGCGCTGTCCTACATGCTTGCGCTTGAAGCCGCCGCGCTCCTCTGACAAAGGGCGCGGTTTCATCGGAAGAACGAGATCAAATGGCAGACAAGAACGACAAGGCGGGCGCCATGCAGGTTGATATCGAGCTGGTGCGCCAGCTCGCCGCGGTGCTCGACGAAACCAATCTGACCGAAATCGAGGTCGAGGACGCCGACCGCAAGGTCCGCGTCGCCCGCACCGTGCAGGCTGCGCCCGCGATCATGCAGGCGCCGATGGCCGCGCCCGTGGCCGCCCCGGTTGCCGCGCCCGCCGCTGCGGCTCCGGCCGCCGAGGCGGCGCCGGTCGCCGCGCTCAACGCCGTCAAGTCGCCGATGGTCGGCACCGCCTATCTCGCGCCGAACCCGGAAGCCGCGAACTTCATCGCAGTCGGCCAGTCGGTGAAGGCCGGCGACACGCTGCTGATCATCGAGGCGATGAAGGTGATGAACCCGATCCACGCCACCTCGGCCGGCACGGTCAAGGCGATCCTGGTCGACAACGGCCAGCCGGTCGAGTTCGACCAGCCCCTCGTGGTGGTCGAGTAAGCGCCTTGCCCGAGATCAAGAAGCTTCTGATCGCAAATCGCGGCGAGATCGCGCTGCGCATCCATCGTGCCTGCCACGAGATGGGCATCAAGACCGTCGCGGTGCACTCCACCGCCGATTCGGACGCGATGCATGTCCGCCTCGCCGACGAGGCGATCTGCATCGGGCCGCCGGCTGCCGCCGAGAGCTATCTGAAGATCGACCGGATCATCGCCGCGGCGGAGATCTCGGGCGCGGATGCGATCCACCCGGGCTATGGCTTCCTCTCGGAGAACGCCAAGTTCGCCGAGATCGTCGAGGCGCACGGCATCATCTTCGTCGGCCCCAAGCCCGAGCATATCCGCACGATGGGCGACAAGATCGAGGCGAAGCGCACCGCCGGTGCGCTCGGCCTGCCGCTCGTCCCCGGCTCGGACGGCGCGATCAGCGATGTCGAGGAAGCCAAGAAGATCGCGGAAGCTGCCGGCTATCCGGTGATCATCAAGGCCGCGTCGGGCGGCGGCGGCCGCGGCATGAAGGTCGTGACCAACCCGGCCGATCTCGAAGCGCAGATGCTCCAGGCGGGCAGCGAGGCCAAGGCCGCCTTCGGCGACGCCACCGTCTATCTCGAAAAGTATCTCGGCAACCCGCGCCACATCGAAGTGCAGGTGTTCGGCGACGGCAATGGCAACGCCATCCACCTCGGCGAGCGCGACTGCTCGCTCCAGCGCCGCCACCAGAAGGTGCTCGAGGAAGCCCCCTCGCCCGTCCTCTCGTCCGAGGAGCGCGAGCGCATCGGCGGGATCTGCGCCAGGGCGATGGCCGACATGGGCTATCGCGGCGCCGGCACGATCGAGTTCCTGTGGGAAAATGGCGAGTTCTACTTCATCGAGATGAACACCCGCCTGCAGGTGGAGCATCCGGTGACCGAGGCGATCACCGGCCTCGATCTCGTCCGCGAGCAGATCCGCGTCGCCGAGGGCCATGGCCTGACGCTGCGCCAGGAGGACGTCGTCTTCCGCGGCCATGCGATCGAGTGCCGCATCAACGCCGAGGACCCGCGCACCTTCGCCCCCTCGCCGGGCCTGGTGAAGGGCTATCACGCGCCGGGCGGCATGAACGTCCGCGTCGATTCGGGCCTCTACGCCGGCTACAAGGTGCCGCCCTATTACGACTCGATGATCGCCAAGCTGATCGTCTACGGCACCACCCGCCAGGGCGCGCTGCGCCGCCTGCGCCGGGCGCTGGAGGAGTTCGTGATCGACGGGATGAAGACCACCATCCCGCTCCACCAGGCGCTGCTCGACGACCCCGAGTTCCAGAAGGGCGAGTACACGATCAAGTGGCTCGAAGAGTGGCTGGCACGCCAGGACGACTAAGCGTCATCCCGGCATCCTATTTCCTCCGTCATCCCCGCGAAGGCGGGGATCCAGAGTCAGAAGCGGTACAGCAGAGAAACCCTGGATCCCCGCCTTCGCTGGGATGACGAGCGGTTGGGGCAAGCGAGCATGAAGGCCACGATCTACCACAATCCCCGCTGCTCCAAGTCACGCGAGGCGCTGGCGATCCTGAACGAGACGCCGGGCATCGAGGTCGAGATCATCGAGTATCTCAAGACCCCGCCGAGCCGCGACACGCTGAAGGACCTCTATGCCCGCGCCGGCATGACCCCGCGCGAAGGCCTGCGCATCGCCGAGGACGCCGCCAAGCCGCTCAAGGGCGCGGACGACGACACCATCCTCGATGCGATGGCCGCAAACCCGATCCTGATCGAGCGCCCGCTGGTCGTCACCGAGAAGGGCGTTCGCCTCGGCCGCCCGCCGGAGAATATCCGATCCATCCTATAATTTTCGGCCCGGACGCCCGGTTATCCACGGCTTTCCGAGCTTTGGTGGCCTGAAAATTAACGATCCGCCGCGTAGCATTCTCGTCGAAACGGGGGTGGAAATGCCGGTAAGGTTCAGGAATTACAGGAAAGGTCCGAAACGGGAGGCCGTGCGACTCAGCACCGGCCGAATTGGCGAGTCGCGGGCATGAACGCGCCTGTCTCGCTCCATTCCCCGCTCGACCGCCTCACCTCCTGGTTCCGGCGCAGCGACGGCACCGAATCCGATCGGGTCGCGCAGTATCGCCTGCGCTACGAGCAGGTCGGCGCCCTGCTGTTTCAATATGGTCTCGAGCCGACCACGACCAATTTCGACTTCGCCAGCCGCTTCCTCGACGGCAATGATACCGCGCTGATCCAGGCGGCCCAGACGGTTCTCGAATTCAAGGGCAAGCTCAGCGACCGCGACGTGGAGCGGATCGTCGAGCGCTGCACGCCCAACGACACGCCCGACAAGCTCGACAAGCTCACCCGCCAGCTCGAGGCCAAGGTTGCCGAATGCCTTGGCGCCGTCGGCGATGCCTCGGCTTCGACCAGTGCCTATTCGACCGCGCTCGGCGAAGCCGCCGGCCAGATGGAGAATGAACCGGCCGAAGCCTATCGCCGGCTGCTTTCGGCGACGCTCGACGTGGCCGAGACCACGCGCAGGATCGGCGGCCGGCTGGAGCGCACGCGCGAAGACACCAAGCGCCTGCGCGCCGATCTCCAGCGCGCGGTGCGCGAGGCGGAGGAGGATCACCTCACCTGCCTGCCCAATCGCCGCGGCTTCTTCACCCGCATGGAGGAAGCCCTGGCCCGCACCGACGCCGCGCCCTTCGCGCTGGCGCTCTGCGACATCGACAATTTCAAGGCGATCAACGATCGCCACGGCCACCAGACCGGCGACCGGGTGCTCCGCTTCGTCGGTCGCACGCTGAGCGAGTTCCTCGGCCGCCGGGTGACGGTCGGCCGCTATGGCGGCGAGGAGTTCATCTGCCTGTTCGAAGGCAGCGATGCCGAGGATGCCGCGGACACGCTCGACGCCTGCCGCGCCAGGCTGCGCGAACGCATGCTGCGCGACCAGACCACCGACATGCCGATCGGCCGGATCAGCTTCTCCGCCGGCGTCACCACGGTCACCGGCGATCCAAGCGAAGCGCTGCGCATCGCCGACGAACTCCTCTATGCCGCCAAGCACGCCGGCAAGGACCGGGTGGTCACCTCCACCAGCGCGATCGCCTCGGCGGCCTGACCCTGACAGCTTCCCGGGGGGGGGGCGGCGCCCGGGGGCGCCGGCCACGCCCGGGAGGG
>NZ_JASATQ010000118.1:0-7498 GCF_038440415.1 Sphingomonas sp. OTU376
CCCCCCCCCCCCCCCCCCCCCCCCCCCCCCCCCCCCCCCCCCCCCCCGGGGAACCAGGAAGTGGCCGAATGTCGATACGACCTAAGCCCCTCCACCCATGAGCCCAGCTCATGGCTCTCCCAACCAAAACCAGGTTGAGCGCGGCCCCGCGCGCCCTACCCTGCGGCCATGCAGATCGCCCGCCGCCCGCTGATCGCCTCCGCCGCGCTCGCCCTCCCCGCCTGCACGACGACCGCGCCGCGCCCCCGGCTGGCGAGCGCCAGCACCACCCGCGGCCCGAAATGCCTGCCGATCGTCAATGTCGCGCCAAGCCGCGTCATCCGCACCGTCGCGGGCCTGCGCCCCTACCGGTCGCAAGGCTTCGTCGTCCGCGCCAAGGCGCTGGGCGACAAGCGCCTCGTCCATAATTACGGCCATGGCGGCGCCGGCATCACGCTGAGCTGGGGCACCTCGCGCCTCGCGGTCGATCTCGGCCTGCCCGGCCATAGCGGCCCGGTCGCGGTGCTCGGCTGCGGCATTGTCGGGCTCACCACCGCGCGGCTGCTCCAGGAAGCCGGCCGCCAGGTCACGCTCTATGCCGCCCAGCTGCCGCCCCACACCACCTCGAACATCGCCGGCGGCCAATGGCATCCGGCCAGCCTCTACGATCCCGGCCAGGTCACCCCCGAATGGATCGCCCAGTTCAAGCTGGCGATGGACTATAGCTGGCGGCGCTTCCAGATCATGGTCGGCGAGGAATATGGCATCCGCTGGGTGCCGACCTATCTCCAGATGCGCGACGATCCGGCCGAGGATTCCGCCGAGCCCGATCTCTCCAGCGCCTATGAGGCCGACCGGGTGATCCTCGGCCCCGGCGAGCATCCCTTCCCGGTCCGGCGCGTCCGCCGCTTCAGCACCATGTATGCCGAGAGCGGTCATCTCCTCCGCCAGTTGATGCGCGACATCCAGATCGCCGGGGGCAGGTTCGCGATCCGCGACTTCGCCACCCCGGCCGACATCCTCGCCCTGCCGGAAACTTTGGTCTTCAACTGCACCGGCCTCGGTGCCGGCAAATTGTTCGGCGACCCCGGCATCGAGCCGGTGCGCGGCCAGCTCGCGGTGCTGCTCCCACAGAGCGAGGTCCAATATGCCTTTGCCGGCCGCATGGGCTATATGTTCCCCCGCGCCGATGGGATCATCTGCGGCGGCACCTTCGAGCATGGCGAATGGGATGCCACGCCCCAGCCCGATCGGATCGCGAAGATCCTCGAGCGCCAGCGGGACTTCTTCTCGGGCTTTCACTGCACGGCTTGAAGCGGACGGGGCGGCCCCCAACATCGGGGTCCGAAACGAAGCCAGAGTATCCAATCCCCCAATGAACGAGAATCTCACGCCCAAGGCGATCGTCGCCGCTCTCGATGCGCACATCATCGGCCAGAAGGATGCCAAGCGCGCCGTGTCGGTGGCGCTGCGCAACCGCTGGCGCCGCCAGCAGCTCTCGGCCGATCTCCGCGACGAGGTCACGCCGAAGAACATCCTGATGATCGGGCCGACCGGCTGCGGCAAGACCGAGATCAGCCGCCGCCTCGCCAAGCTCGCCGACGCCCCGTTCGTGAAGGTCGAGGCGACCAAGTTCACCGAAGTCGGCTATGTCGGCCGCGACGTCGAGCAGATCGCCCGCGACCTGGTCGAGGAAGCGATCCGGCTCGAGAAGGAGCGCCGCCGCGCCGCGGTGAAGGACAAGGCCGAGGAAGCGGCGATGGGCCGGTTGCTCGACGCGCTGACCGGCAAGGACAGCTCCACCGCCACCCGCGAAGCCTTCAAGCAGCGCTTCGCCGAGGGCACGCTCGACAATGCCGAGATCGAGATCGAAGTCGAGCAGGCCCCGGCCATGCCCTTCGACATCCCGGGCGGCGCGCCCCAGATGATCAACCTGGGCGAGATGATGAAGGGCCTTGCCGGCACCCCGCTCAAGCGCCGCAAGATGAGCGTCCGCGCCGCCTGGACCAAGCTGGTCGAGGAAGAGGCCGACAAGCGGCTCGACCAGGACGAGGTGAGTCGGGTTGCCTTGGCCGATGCCGAGGCGAACGGCATCGTCTTCCTCGACGAGATCGACAAGATCGCGGTGAGCGACGTGCGTGGTGGTTCGGTCAGCCGCGAAGGCGTGCAGCGCGACCTGCTGCCGCTGATCGAGGGCACCACCGTCGCCACCAAGTACGGGCCGATGAAGACCGATCACATCCTCTTCATTGCCTCGGGTGCCTTCCACGTCGCCAAGCCGAGCGACCTGCTGCCCGAGCTGCAGGGCCGCCTGCCGATCCGCGTCGAGCTGAAGGGCCTGACCGAGGAGGATTTCGTCGCGATCCTGTCGGACACCAAGGCGAGCCTGGTGCAGCAATACGCCGCGCTGCTCGGCACCGAGGGCGTCAGCATCGACTTCACCCAGGACGGCATCCGCGCCGTCGCGCGCATCGCCGCCGAGGTGAATGGCGAGGTCGAGAATATCGGCGCCCGCCGTCTGCAGACGGTGATGGAGAAGCTGCTCGAGGACATCAGCTTCGGCGCCGAGGACCGCAAGGGCGAGACGCTGGTGATCGACGGCGCCTATGTCGACAAGCAGCTCGCCGCGGTGGCGCGGAACACCGATCTGAGCCGCTACGTGCTGTGAAGTTCGAATCCCTCCCCCGCGGCGCCGGGGGAGGATTTTTTGGAGTTATTTGGCCTTCTCGTACGGCGTGAACTTGCCGAACATGCAATAGGCGCTCGGGATGCTCGATCCCGGATCCAGCACCCGGAACCGGTCGTTCCGGCAGATCTGCGATCCATGCACCTCGACGATCAGCGTGGTGTAGGGTCTCAGCCCAGGGCAGGAACTGCCCAGGTCGTTGCGCCACAAGGCCCGGCCCAGCGGCTTGTAGAGGATCGTATGGTCATCGATGATCTGCGGTCCGTCGCTGTCGGTCACCGAGATGCAGTCCCGCGGCGCGCCCGCCACCCGGTCGCCCAGCGCCGAAGCCAGGTCCTTCTGCGCCTCGGCCTGTTGCGAGGCCATCATCTCGCTGCTCGCGGTACAACCCGCCAGCCCGATCGCGGCGATCAGCATCACAGCACGCATCGCCGCTCTCCTCACTTGCTGTAGGGCACGAACGGCCCCAGCGCGCAGGATCCGGTCCACATGCCGCCGATCCGCGCCCGCGTCTGAACCGTATCGCCCCGGCAGACCCGACCGCTGACGCTGGTGATCACCGGCAGGTCGCCGCGCGACAGCCCCGGACAGGAGCCGATCAGGTCGCTGCGCCAGACCTTGTTGCGTCCGCCGATATAGAGGATCGTATTGGCATAGCCCTGCATCTCGCTCGTCCGCTGCGGCGGCAGGCAATCCACCGGCGCACCGGGGGTAAGCCCGGCAAGGCGCTTGGCAATCCTGGCGTCGTCGCTGTTCGCGCCCTTCTGGGGCAGCGCGGTATTGGCCGCGCAGGCAGCGAGGATCAGAAGCGGTGTGGCGAAGCGGATCATCATCTGTCTCCCGTCGCCCCCGACACTGTCCGGACTATACGCCCGCGTCGATCAAAAAACATCCTTTGCAGCACGCCGCTCGGCGAGCTGCTCGACGCTTTCCGCGCGCAGGAACGGGTTGGTCGCCAGCTCGGCGCCAATCGTCGTCGGCACGGTCGGCTCGCCGGCTTCGCGCAGTGCATCGACCTCGGTCATGCGCGCCTGCAACGCCGCATTGTCCGGCTCCACGCTGAGCGCGAAACGGCCGTTCGCCTGGGTATATTCGTGAGCGCAATAGACCTTTGTCTCGGGCGGCAGCGTCGCAAAGTACCGCATGTTGCGGAACATCTGCTCCGCCGTCCCCTCGAACAGCCGGCCGCAGCCCATCGCGAACAGCGTGTCGCCGACGAAGATGATGCCCTCGGACGCGAAATGGAAGGCGATGTGCCCGGCGGTATGCCCCGGCACGTCGACCACCTGCGCGACATGCTGGCCGACCTTGATCTTGTTGTTCGACCCCGCCAGCCAGTCGGCGCCCGGGATGCGCGTGCCCTCACCCGAAGGCGCGATGATCACCGCGCCGGTCTCCGCCTTCAGCTGCGCATTGCCGCCGGTATGATCGGGATGCCAATGGGTGTTGAGGATCGCGTTGAGCTTCCACCCGCGTAGCTTGAGCTCCTCGAGCACCGGCGCGGCATCGCCCGGATCGACTACGGCGGTCTTGTCCGCGCGCTTGTCGTGGATCAGCCAGATGTAGTTGTCGCTGAGCGCTGGAATGCGGACGATCTCGAGTGCCATGATACCCTTCCGCTTTCCTTTTAGGCCTTTAACCAGACTTTACACCAATTCCGCGCAATTTTGCTGCGCGGTCGTGCAGATTCAACGCCGCGCGGCGCGGAGCTCCTCGGCCAGCCGGCGCACCAGCGCCTCCGCCCCCATTGCCCGCACCCGCGCCACGTTCGTCCCCGCCCAGAGCGGCGAATAATCGCCCCGGCCATCGGCCTCCGCATGCGCGCGCAACGGCGCGAGCGCATTGGAGCCATAAGGGAAGGCCGGCACCTCCGTGCGGATCGGCCCCAGCTCGCGCATCAGCCGGTTGCGGATACCTTGCGCCTCCCGGCCCGAGAACAGGTTGGTGAACTGCGTCGTGACCTCGGTGCCGAGCAGCGCGCGGAACGGCGTCGAGATGCCGCTCTCTTCCGCCGCGAGGAAGGCGGTGCCGAGCTGCACCGCGCTCGCCCCCGCCGCCAGCATCCGGGCGATGTCCGCGCCGTCGGTGATCCCGCCCGCGGCGACCACCGGCACGGCGATCTTCTCGGCCAGCAGCTCGGCAAGCGGCACCGGCGCATGCGCATCGCCCAGGAACCAGCCGGCATGCCCGCCCGCTTCCGCCCCCTGCCCGATCACGGCATCCACACCGCGCTCGGCGAGCCAGCGCATCTCCGCGCGCGTCGTCGCATTGCCGAAAACCAGCGCCCCGGCTGAGCGCACCCGCGCGAGCAGCGCTTCGTCCGGCAGCCCGAAATGGAAGCTGACGACCTCCGGCCGCGCCGCCTCGACCGCCGCGCACAGCGCCGCATCGAACGGCCGGCGCAGCGGCGGCGGCGTACCCGGGGCCACGCCTTCCCGCGCGTAATAGGGCGCGAGCAAGGCACGCCAGGCGCTTTCGTCCGGCGCCGGATCGGGCAAATGATGGCAGAAGAAATTGAGGTTGAGCGGCCCAGCCGCGCCGGCGCGAACCTCGGCGACCTGCGCGGCGAGCTGTTCGGCGGTCAGCAGCGCGCAGGGCAGCGATCCCACTGCCCCGCCCCGCATCGCCGCGATCGCGAGCCCGGGCCCGCCGGCACCGGCCATCGGCGCCTGGATGATCGGGGCGCGGGCCCCGATCGTCTCGAGAAAGCCTACCACTGCCCCGTGTTCGGCATCGATGCCCAAGGCTCGGCCGGCGGCAGCGGATCGCCCGCCTGGAGCAGCTCGATCGAGATGTTGTCGGGGGTGCGGACGAACGCCATGTTGCCGTCGCGCGGCGGGCGGTTGATCGTCACGCCGCCGTCGAGCAGCCGCTGGCAGGTCTCGTAGATATTATCGACGCGGTAGGCCAGGTGCCCGAAATTGCGGCCGCCGGTATAGACCTCGGCCCGGCTGCCGTCCTCGGCCGGCCAGTTATAGGTCAGCTCGACCTCGGCATCGGCGCGCTTGCCCTCACCCTTGCTGTCCTCGTCGGCGGCCAGGAAGATCAGCGAGAACCGCCCCGCCTCGCTGTCCATTCGCCGGACCTGCTTGAGGCCCAGCAGCTCGAAAAAGGCGATCGTGGCGTCGGGATCCGTCACGCGGATCATCGTGTGGAGATAGCGCATGCGGCGGGAGATAGGGGCGGGCGGAGGGAAGCGCCAGTCCTGCCGGAGCCCTCCCTGGAAGGGAGGGGTTGGGGGTAGGGAAAAGTCCCACCGAGACCGACGCCCGCCGATAGGCTCCACCCCAAACCCCTCCCCCGAGGGGGAGGAGCTCAAGGGATCACTTCTCCGTCGCCGAGAACTGCTCCAGCGCCTTGCGCGCCGCGCTGGCCAGGCCGGTGCCCGGCGCCAGCTCGATCACGCGTGCCCAGGCGGTGCGCGCATCCGCCTCATTTCCGCTTGCCGCCGCGATATTGCCCGCCTCGAGCTGGACCGAGGGATCGTCGCCCGAGCGCCGCAGCGCTTCGGTGATGTCATGTGCCGCGCGCGGCAGGTCGCCCGAGCGCCGCGCCAGCGTCGCCGAGAGCAGCCAGGCGAGCGGGTCCTTGTCGGCATAGGTCAGCGCCCGGTCGATGTCGCTGCGCGCCGCCTCCGTGTCGCCCAGGGCGACCATCGCCCGTGCCCGGTCGAGATGCGCCTCGCCCAGATCGAGCCCGGCCAGCGCGCCGGTCGCCAGTGCCGCGTCGATCGCCGCGCGTGCCTTGGCGGGCTGCTGCGCCGCGATCCAGGCGTTGCCGGCCGAGGCCCAATATTGCGGCGCGCGCGGGTCCTTCGCGGTCTCCGCCTCGCGCGCCGCATCCTCGAACGCGCCGGCCGCCGCCGCCCATTTGCCGCCATTGGCATAGGCCACGCCCAGGCACTGGCGCGCCAGCACGCCGCCCCCCTCGGTGCGCCACTGCCCGGCATCGACGACGCCCTTGGCGGGGTCGGTCGTCGCCAGGTCCATGCACTGGGTGAAGCGCGGCGGTTCCTTGGGCGCCGCCGTCGCCTCCTGCACCGGAACGGTCTGGAGGGCGAGGATCAGGATGGGGAGCATAGGGTGAGCACTTCCTCGAGCGCACGCACGATCAGGGCCAGGTCCTGCTCGCGCGAAAAACGATGTTCCGCGTCCTTGACCAGCAGAGTCTGCACCATGTCTGAACGGATCATCGCCGCCAGCCGCGGAGCATATTCCCAGGGCACTTCCCTGTCCTTCTGCCCCTGGAGCAGCCGCACCGGGCCACCCCAGGCGATCGGCTGGACGAGCACGCGATTGGCCTCGCCCGACGCCCAGAAGCCGCGCGTCGTCACGGTCGGCTGGTCGCCATAGTCGTTCGGCGTCTCGAGCCGGCCCTGCTGGAGCAGGGCCATCTTCTGCTCCATGGTGAAGCCCCAGTCGGTGAAGTCCGGCGCCGCGGCGATGCCGACCAGGCCGGCGACCACCTCCGGCCGCGCCTTGGCGATCATCGCCATGATCCAGCCACCCATCGAAGAGCCGACCAGCACCACCGGGCCCTTCACCACCTCGTCGATCATCCGCAGCGCATCATCGCGCCATGAGGCCAGCGTCCCGTCCTCGAAATTGCCTTCGCTCTCGCCGCAGCCGGCATAATCGAAGCGCAGGAACGCCCGGCCGTTCGCCTTCGCCCATGCCTCCAGATGCAGCGCCTTGCTGCCGTTCATGTCGGACGCATAGCCGCACAGGAACATCACCGTCGGCCCGGCGCCGGGGGTGTGGTGATAGGCGAGGCTGGGAGGTGGAGGGGTAGTTTCTTTGGTCATGCCGAAGGCTTAGCGCCTCACCCCAAACC
>NZ_JASATQ010000119.1:0-7464 GCF_038440415.1 Sphingomonas sp. OTU376
AACCCCGGGGGCCCTGGGTTTCTGTGCCGCGCGGTTCCTGGCCCCCGGCTTTCGCCGGGGAACCGGAGATCAGAAGCTCGCCCAGGCCTCGGCATCGCCGATTGGCTTGGCCGGCGCCGGACGAGTGCTCGCCAGCGGCTTGAACCCGCGCGGAGCCGAAGCCGCGGCCGGGCGGCGCCCGCCATCTTCGATACGGAAGGTGCTGGCCTGCGCATCGAGGCGGCTCACCTGGTCGGTCAGCGCCCGCGCCGCCGCCGAGGTTTCCTCGACCATCGCCGCATTCTGCTGGGTCGCCTGGTCCATCGTGCCGATCGCGGTGCTGATCTCGCCGATCGCGGTCGACTGGGCCTGGTTGTCCGAAGCGATCGTGCCGAGCAGCTGGTGCACTTCGCCCACCGTGTCGACGATCTCCGAAAGCGCGCCATCGACGCGCTCTACGGCGCCCTTGGCAGTCTCGACCTCGGCCTGGGTGACGGTCAGCTGGTCGCGCGCACGCTTGGCTTCCTCCTCGGCGCGCATGGCGAGCGCGGAAACGAGGTCGGCAACCACCGCGAAACCGCGGCCCGCCTCGCCGGCACGGCCCGCCTCGACGGCCGCGTTCATCGCCAGAACCCGGGTCTGGAACGCGATCTTGTCGAGCCCCTCGATAACCGAGTCGATGCCCTTGGCGCTCTCGCTCACCCGGCTCATCGCCTGCACTGCCTCATCGGCGGTCTCGCGGCCCGAGCCGACCACTGCGATCGCCGCATCGGCGCGGGTGACCGTCTGGCTCGCGGCATCCGCGGTGGCGCGCAGGCGCTGGTTCATCTGGGTGACGGCGGCCGAGGTCTCTTCCAGGCTCGCGGCATTGCCTTCGGTGCGGCGCGCGAGATCCTCCGACGCGGCGGCGATTTCCATCGAGCCGGTCTGGATCGCGCCGGTGCTTTCCATCACCGTGCCGATCAGCGCGCGCAGGCTGGAGAGCGCGCCGTTATAGTTGCCGCCCAGCTCGGCATAGTCGCTCGGGAAGTCCTTGCCGACATCCGCGGTCAGGTCGCCCCCGGCCACGCGCTCCAGCGCGCCGCCCAGCATCGCCATCGCCTTTTCGCGCTCGATTTCGCCCAGCCGGTGCTTGGCCTCGGCCGCGGCCTTGTCGTTGGCGGCGACGCGGAAGCGCTCGAGCGCGCGCGCCATCTTGCCGATCTCGTCCTCGCTGCGGCGGTCCGGGATCGTGACGGCGGTGTCGCCGGCCGAGAGATGCCCCATCGCCTCGGTCATCTGGGCGAGCGGGCGGAACATCGCGCGGCCGATCAGGAAGCCGATCGCGGTGACCAGCAGCGTGATCAGCGTCGCGGTGATCGCCATCGACGAGCGGACCGACTGGATCGCCGAGAGCACGTCGCTGCGCGGAATGCCGACATAAAGTACGCCGACTACCTTGCCGCTGGCGTCCTTGATCGGATCATAAGCGGTGAAGAACTGCTTGCCGAGGATCTCCGCGGTGCCGCGATAGGGCTTGCCCTGACCGAGAACCGAATCCTTCGCCGGCCCCGCCGCCAGCGGCGTGCCCACCGCACGGCTGCCATCGGGCTTGAGCACATTGGTGGTGATGCGGGTGTCGCCCGCGAACACGGTCGCGGTGCCGCCGACCAGCCGCTTGATCTCGTCCACCGGCTGGGTCCAGCCGTTGAGCTTATGCTCGCCGACATAGAGATCGGTGCCGTCGGCGCGGAAGGCGCCTTCGTCGTTCAGCACCTTCCAGGCGACGCGCATGTTGGTCTCCTGGCGCTCGGCCGCGACGCGCTCGGCGTCGGCGGTGAGCACCCGGTCGCTCAGTACGAAAGTGGCGAGCGCGAGCACCAGCAGGCTGGAGATCGTGATGATCGTGGTCTTGGTGGCGAGGGGAAGGTTGGCAATTCGGTCGCGCATGGAAATCTCGTTTGGCCACGCCAGGATGGCGCAGGAAAAAGCGGAATTTCCATCATTATAGGGCGGTTACACGGTTACATGTTGCGGGTGCGAAGTTACGCAAGTGTAATAATTTGTTGCGCGTGCCGTCGCGGCGGAAATCAGCCGCCGCAGCTATAGTCGGGCGGGTAGATCGAACGGCCCAGGTCCTTGCGCACGCGCCGGGCGAGGTCGGTCGCCTCGCGGTTGCCGAGCTTCTCGGCACTGTCCAGCACATCGGCGAGCGGGCCCGAGCAGCCGCCGGCCTTGTTGAGCATCGCGACCATCCGCGATGCGCGGATCGCGCCGTCCTCCGGGCCTTCGCGCGCCGGCAGGAACCAGCCGAGCTGCAGGGCGGGAAGGGCGCGCTCGTCGTCGCGATAGGCCTTCTTGTCGACCGGATCGATCACCTTTGTGCCAAGCAGGATCGCGCCCGCCGCCGCAGCCATGGTGCCGACGCGCGACGGGCTGGTGGTCACGCGGGCAGGATCGGGCATCGCATAATAGCTGAGCAGCAGCGCGGCGAGCGCACGGGCACTCTGCTTGTCCTCGACCAGCGCGAGTGCGTCGGGATCCACTTCGATGCGGTCCACCCGTGCGCGGGCGAAGACACCGCGCTCGTCGGCCGGGATGGTGGCCAGGGTGAAGTCGCCGCCATTGGGGGTGAGTTCGTGCAGCGCGACGTTGAGCTGCTCGATGGGGGCAGGGCGAGGTGCGCCGGCCGCACCCAGCAGCAGTGCGGCCGAAGCCAGGGCAAGTCCGCGTCCCAACATAAGCATCCCCTCCATAAGGGTGCGATGATAGCGCCGATCGGTGGCATTCGCGAGCTGCTTCGACCGGCGCCGACCCGCGCACGACGAAGCCCGATATTTACGTGGAATTGACTGATCCAGGTTAGACCGGTCCCTTCTCTGGGGTGGGTCGCAACGCGTGGTGGAAACGGGCAATGCCGGATTGGCGCCGGTGCGGGGCAAGGCCCGCATCGATGTGCTCGACATGCTGCGCGGGCTGGCGATCCTCGGCATATTCTACATCAATGTGCCGTACATGGCCGCCAGCGTCTGGACCTTCTCGGCCGATGTCCGGCTGATCGGCTGGAGCGCGGCGGACCGCGATGCCTGGTGGGCGGTGAACCTGTTCTTCGCCGGCACCCAGCGGTGCCTGCTCGAATTCCTGTTCGGCGCGGGCATGATGGTGTTGGCGCGCAAGGCGATGGAGCCCGACGGGCCGGTCGCGGTCGCCGACCTCTATTATCGCCGGAACCTGTGGCTGCTGGCGTTCGGGCTGTTCGACGTGTTCGTGCTGCTCTGGCCGGGCGATATCCTCCACATCTACGCGCTCGCCGCGCTGTTCCTGTTCCCGTTCCGCACGTTGGGGCCAAAGACGCTGGTTGTGTTGGGGCTCGGCTGGGCGGTGTTTACCGGGCTCGGCATCCCCGAATATGGCGCGCGCGAATATGTCGCGCGAACCGAGCTGGTGCAGAAGGTCGAGGCGGGCGACGCAGCGGCGCTGACTGAATGGCGCAAGCTCGAAACCCATGCGCCCGATGTCCAGGCAGTCGCCCGCGAGCATGCGGCGCATCAGGGCGGTTGGCTCCCCTATGCCAAGAATGCGTGGCGCTACTGGAGCTATCTCGCCAGCGAATGGCTGGTCTGGGATGTGCTCGAGGCGTTTTGCACGATGCTGATCGGCGTCGCGCTGTGGAAATGGGGCGTGATCCAGGGCCTCAGGAGCGCGCGTTTCTACCTGTTGCTGATGGTCGCTGGCTACGGGTTCGGGCTCACCGCGCGCTGGATCGGGCTGGCCGAGACGCTCAGCTTCTCGCCCGGTCCGCGCAGCTTGTGGATCACCGGCGAGTTCGCCCGGATGGCGATCGGCCTCGGCCATCTCGCGCTGGTCAATCTGGCGGTGAAGAGCCGGAGCGGCGCAGCGGTGCTGGGCTTGTTCAAGGCGCCCGGCCGCATGGCCTTCTCGCTCTACTTCCTCCAGCAGATCGTCGGGATGTACATCCTGTTCGCGCCCTGGGGTTTCAACCTGTGGGGCCGGTTCGGCTGGGCCGAGATGGCGGCGATCTCGACGATCGGCATCGTCGCACTGGTCGCCTTCGCCAATCTATGGATGCGCCACTTCGTCAGCGGCCCGCTCGAATGGGCGTGGCGCAGCCTGGCCTATGTGAAGCCGCAGCCTTTCCGGCGGGCGGAGCTCAGTGCCCCGCCGCAGCCGGATCATTCTCCACTTTCCCGCCCGGCTTCTGCAGCAGCACCACCAGCGGCACGCTGATCGCGGTCACGATCGCCATCAGCCAGAAGTCGTTGAGATAGGCGATCATCGCCGCCTGGCGGTTCACTTCGGCGTCCATCATGCCGGTGATCATCGCGCCCTGCTGGCCCATGCCCTGGATCAGCGAGCCCATGCCGTTCATGGTCGTCGCGGTGACGTGCTCGCCCAGATACTGGTGGCTGCGCTGGATATTCTGCGCCAGGATCGCGCTCACCGCCGAGATGCCCACCGACGCACCGATATTGCGGGTCAGGTTGAGCAGGCTCGATCCCTCGGTGCGGAAATGCGGGGGCAGGCCGGCAAAGGCCAGGCCGTTCAGCGGCATGAACACCAGGCCAAGGCCCAGGCCCTGGACGAAGCCCGAGACGATGAAGGGCGTGCTGCCCATCTCGATCGTCCAGCCCGACATCTCCCACAGCGAGACCGCCGCGATCGCCAGGCCGATGCCAACGGACCAGCGCGGATCGAGCCAGCCGCGCTGGATCAGCTGCGCGCCGGCGAACATCGTGATCACCACGCCCACGCCGCGCGGCATCAGCAACAGGCCGGTGTCGAACACCGAATAGCCGTAAAGGCTCTGCAGCATCGGCGGCAGCAGCGCCATCGTCGCCATCATCACCAGGCCGATCACCATCATGAAGAAGATGCCGGTGACGAGGTTGCGATGCTTCCACAGCTCGCGCTCGAACATCGGGTTCTTGCCGGTGAACAGGTGGACGAAGAACATCCAGAAGGCGATGATCGAAACCAGCATCTCGACCCAGATCTCGGTGGAGGAGAACCAGTCCTGGTCCTGCCCGCGATCGAGCATCAGCTGCAGCGAGGCGATGGCGATGGCGAGCAGCGAGAAGCCGAATGCGTCGAACTGGCGCTTGCGGATCGGTCGCGAGGGGAGGAGCCACCAGAGGATCGCGAAGCACACCACGCCCACCGGCAGGTTGACGTAGAACACCCAGCGCCAGTCGAAATTGTCGGTAAGATAGCCGCCGATCAGCGGGCCCATGATCGGGCCGACCATGATGCCCATGCCCCAGATCGACATCGCCTTGGGCTGGTCCTCGGGCTTGTTGATGTCGAGCATCACCGTCTGGCTCAGCGGGTTGAGGAACGCCGCGGTGATGCCCTGCAGGATGCGGAAGGCGACCATCTCCTCCAGCGTCTGCGCCGCGCCGCACATCGCGGAGGCGATGACGAAGCCGACGGTGGAGATCAGGAAGAGGTTGCGCGAGCCGATCCGGTCGGAGAGCCAGCCGGTGATCGGGATCGCGATGGCCGAGGCGACGATATAGCTGGTCAGCACCCAGTTGATCGTGTCGCGCGTGGCGCCGAGCGACGCCTGCATGTGCGGGATGGCGACGTTGGCGATGGTCGTGTCGAGGATCTGCATGATCGTCGCCATCATGACGCCGAGGGTCAGCAAGCCCTTGTACTTTACGGGCAGTGCTGCGCCGCCCCCCGATGGGGGGGCGGCTTGCGGGCGGGGAGGCGTAGAGGGAGACGCCTCACCCGCCCTGGTGGCGCGGCCGGGGGCTGCCGACGCCATGTTACTTGCAGGGGCCGTTGAACACGACCTTCACGTCGGCCGAGATGCCGGCGATCAGCGCGCGCGGGCTCTTCTCGTCGATCGCGATGCGTACCGGCACGCGCTGCGTCACCTTCACCCAATTGCCGTTGGCATTCTGGGCCGGGAGGACGGAAAATTCGCTGCCGGTGCCTGCGCCGAGGGATTCGACATGCCCTCGCAGCTCGAGGCCCGGATAGGCATCGAAGCCGACAATCGCGCACTGGCCGACCCGCATCTTGTTGAGATCGGTCTCCTTGAAGTTCGCATCGACCCATGCCGGCTTGTCCGAGACGATCGTCACCGCCGCGAGGCCGGTGATCATCTGCTGGCCCACCTGGAGGCTCTTGGTCTGGCTGACCACGCCGCTGACCGGCGCGACCACGGTGGTGCGCTGCAGGTCGAGCAGCGCCTTGCTCAGCTGCACCCGCGCCGCCGCGATTTGCGGGTTCTCGCCCGGCACCGCGGCGCCAGTGGCTATCTTGGCCCGCGCCTCATTGGCACTGGCCTGGGCATTCTGCAGCTGGGCACGTGCCTGCTCGAGCGCATGCTGGGCCGACTGGAAGTTCGCCCGCGTCGTGAAGCCCTGCTTCATCAGCGCGTTCTGCCGGTCGTAATTCTCCTGGGCGTTCTGGATCGCGTCCTGCGCCGCCTGGATGTCGGCGCCCTTGCCCTGGAAGCTCACCTGGTCGGTATTGAGCTGCACCTGCGCCGCGGCGATCGCGGCCTGGGCCTGGGCCACCGCGATCTTGTAGGGCTCGGGATCGATGCGGAACAGCACGTCGCCCGCCTTGACCGCCTGGTTCTCCTTCACCCCGACATAGACGATGCGCCCGGCGACGTCGGTCGAGACCGAGCTCTTGTCCTGCTGCACATAGGCATTGTCGGTCGACACGCTGTGGCCGCCGGTGAAGTAGAAATAGCCCACGATAGCGAGCAGGATCGCCGGCACGCCGAACATCAGCAGCGGACGCAGCAGCCCGCGCTTCGGCTTGGCCGGTGCCTCCGGCACGGCCGTGCCTTCGCTCTCGATGGTGATCCTGGTCTCTTCGGACTTCTCGATCTTGGGATCTGCGTCAGCCATTTGCGGCCTCTTTGCCCTCTTGAACGTTGCTCAGGTTCGCGCGGATCGCCTGGAGCGATCCGACCAGTTCTTCACGCTGCACGGAGCTCAACCCCTGAAGCGCGTCTTCGATCATCACCCCGGCCAGCTCCTGGAGCTCGTCGAGCACCGGATCGGCCTTGTCGGTGAGGTGGATCCGCCAGGCGCGGCGATCGGCGGGATCGCGGCGGCGCTCGACGAAACCGGCCTCCTCCAGCCGGTCGACCATCCGGCACGCGGTGATCGGCTCGACTTCGAGCTGCTCGGCCAACTGGCCCTGGTTGAGGCCGGGCTGGCGCGAGAGGATCTTGAGCGCGCGCCACTGCGCCACGCTCGCGCCGCTGCTACGCGCGCGCTCGTCGAAACGGCGGCGCAACAGGCGAGCGGTATCGCTCAAGAGGAATCCAAGACTCTCGGTTATAGCGCGCACATAATAAGCACACTTATAGATTGCAATCTGCAACCAGAGTGCATTGTGCGATGCGGCAATTGCGTTGGCTGCAATCATCCTTCCGTGATCCCCCCCCGCGGGGGGGTGGCGGGGGGTGGGGGGCGAGAGGCACAAACACGGCCCAACGGGTAGGGCCAATGGGGC
>NZ_JASATQ010000120.1:0-7302 GCF_038440415.1 Sphingomonas sp. OTU376
GGGCTCGCGGCCCGGCCTTTTCTTCTCACCCCCCCGGCGCGCCGCGCCCCCCCGGCCTCCGCGGGGGTCGCCACCCACCCCCAACCCCTCCCTTGCAGGGAGGGGAGTAGAAGAAGTGGGAAACTCCACCCCCCGTTGCGGCAAACCCGCAACCGGCCTATTGGCGCGCGCCAATATGGCACGCATCGAAACGCCCGCCCGCATCCGCGGCTTCCAGGATATCTTCGGCGAGGATCAGCGCCGGTTCGCGCATGTCGTCGATACGTTCGATCGCATCCGTCGTCTTTATTGCTTCCAGCGCGCCGAAATGCCGGTGCTCGAATCGACTGCGGTATTCTCGCGCTCGATGGGTGAGACCAGCGATGTCGTCTCCAAGGAGATGTATACCTTCGCGCCCGGCGAGGACGAGGACGGCACGTTCACGATGCGCCCTGAGTTCACTGCCGGCATCTGCCGCGCCCTCATCACCAATGGCTGGCAGCAGCACACCCCGCTGAAGCTGGTGACCAGCGGCGCGGTGTTCCGTCGCGAGCGCCCGCAAAAGGGCCGTTACCGCCAGTTCCACCAGCTCGACGCCGAAGTGCTGGGCGTTGCCGAGCCTTCGGCGGACGTCGAGCTGCTCGTCCTCGCGGACCAGTTGCTGCGCGAGCTCGGCATCGAGGATGTGACGCTCCAGCTCAACACGCTGGGCGACGCCGAGACGCGCGAAGCCTGGCGCACCGCGCTGGTCGCGCATTTCGAGCAGCACAAGGATCAGCTGAGCGAGGACAGCCTTGTCCGGCTCGAGAAGAACCCGATGCGCATCCTCGATTCGAAGGATCCGCGCGATCGCCCGATCGCCGACAGCGCACCGGACATCGACGCCTATCTGACCGAAGAGGCCGCGGCCTTCTTCAAGGCGGTGACCGACGGGCTCGATGCCGCCGGGGTCAAGTGGACGCGCAATTCGCGCCTTGTGCGCGGGCTCGATTATTATCGCCACACTGCCTTCGAGTTCGTCACCGACAAGCTCGGCGCGCAGGGCACCGTGCTGGCCGGCGGCCGTTATGACGGCCTGGTCGGCAGCCTTGGCGGTCCCGAGACCCCGGGTGTGGGCTGGGCAGCCGGTATCGAACGGCTGGGGATGATGATCCCGGAACCGGCAACCGAGCGCATGCAGGTGGCCGTGGTGGTCGAGGCTGCCGGTAGCGAAGCCGCGGCGATTGGCCTGCTCGCAGCACTGCGCAACAACGGTATCAGCGCCGAGCTGTTCGCCAGCGGCAGCCCGAAGAAGCGCTATGATCGCGCGATGAAGGCCGGCCCGGCGATGACCGTCTCGTTCCAGTCTCGCGACGGCGAAGTCTCGATCGCCCAGCGCGTGATCGATGGCGATGCCGTCGATGCCGATGCCGTCGCCACCCTGGTGTCCGGCGCCGCGCGATGAAGATCCCCGCCGACCGGATTGCCGCGATCGAGGCGCGGCGCGACGAGCTGCAGGCGCAGATGGCGACCGGCGATCTCTCCGGCGACAAGTTCGTCGCGGTGTCGAAGGAATATGCCGAGATCGAACCGGTGGCGCTCGCCGCCGGTGAAGTCCGCCGCCTGCGCGCCGATGCCGAATCGCTCGCGCTGATGGCGCAGGAGCCCGATGAGGAAATGCGCGCGCTCGCCGCGGAAGAGCTCCGCGCCAACGAGGCTGCGCTGGCCGCGGCAGAGCGCGGCCTCGCGCTGTCGCTGCTGCCCAAGGACGCGGCCGATGCCCGTCCGGCGATGCTCGAAATCCGCGCCGGCGTCGGCGGCGACGAAGCCGCGCTCTTCGCCGGCGACCTGCTGCGCATGTACCAGCGCTATGCCGATCGCATGGGCTGGAAGATCGAGCTGATCTCGGCCTCCGATTCGGAGTTCGGCGGCTACAAGGAAGTCGTGCTCAGCGTCACCGGCACCGGCGTGTTCGCCAAGCTGAAGTTCGAAAGCGGCGTCCACCGCGTCCAGCGCGTGCCGGCGACCGAGGCGGGCGGGCGCATCCACACCTCGGCGGCGACGGTGGCGGTGCTGCCCGAGGCCGAGGACGCCGACATCAAGATCGACGACAAGGATCTGCGCATCGACATCTTCCGGGCCTCGGGTCCGGGCGGGCAGGGCGTCAACACCACCGATTCGGCGGTGCGCATCACCCATTTGCCCACCGGCACGATCGTCATCCAGCAGGACGAGCGCTCGCAGATCAAGAACAAGGCCAAGGCGATGAAGGTGCTGCGCACTCGCCTGTACGAGCGCGAGCGCGACCGGCTGGCCTCGGAGCGCTCGGGCGCGCGCGCCTCGATGGTCGGCTCGGGCGATCGCTCGGAGCGCATCCGGACGTACAATTTCCCCCAGGGCCGGGTCACCGATCACCGCATCAACCTGACCCTCCACCGCTTGCCCGAAGTGATGGAAGGCGAGCTCGACGAACTGATCGGCGCGCTGATCGCGCAGGACGAGGCCGATCGCCTGGCCCAGCTCGACGGGTAAGGCTCTCAACTCCCCGCCCTGCAAGGGAGGGGCGGGGGTGGGTTAGAAAAGGCCGGGCTCGATGCCCGGCCTTTTATGTTCCGGCGCGACCTTCTTGATCGTCATTCCGGTCCCCAACCCCGTCATCCCCGCGCAGGCGGGGATCCAGGGTAGCTCGGGATAAACGCGGAAATCGGACCTCCGCTTGCCGGAGATCGCAGGGCGAGCCGTACCGCCATTGCCCCTTGGCTCTGGATCCCCGCCTGCGCGGGGACGACGCTATTGTTGAGCGAGGGGAGATGCCTTCAGCGCGTCACCCCTCTGGCAATGTAGGAAATCTTCTGCTTCGGTCCCGGTATGACTCGCGCCGCGCAAATCCGGATCGATCCCTTGTCCCGGCACGCCTCACGCACCCGTGTGGCGTATCAAGGGATTCAACATTTCTGGTCGGCCGGTTCCGAGTGGGAGGCGCGGGATGCCCGCTCCTGATCCCCGGCCCGAGGCGCCGTCGGCGGCAAATGGCAGGAGCGTGCGCGTCGGGCTCAACGAAGCCGCCCGCACGCTCGAGCCCGTCTCCGATTCGCCCCGGCTCGATGCCGAGCTGCTGATGGCGCATGCGCTTGGCGTGACCCGGGAAGCGATGATCCTGCGCCATATCGGCGATCCGGTTCCCGGAGGGTTCGAATCCCTCCTCCAACGCCGCCTGGCACATGAACCCGTCGCCTATATCACCGGCAGCCGGGCCTTCTGGACGATCGAGCTGGCGGTGGGGCCGGGGGTATTGATCCCGCGTCCGGACAGCGAAACGCTGCTCGAGGCGGCGCTCGAATATTTCGGCGCACGGTCGCCGGCGCGAATCCTCGATCTTGGCACCGGGCCAGGCACCTTGCTGCTGGCGGCGCTGGCCGAATGGCCCGAGGCGCAGGGGCTGGGCGTGGACGCGTCCGAGGTCGCGCTCGATTATGCCCAGCGCAATGCCGATGCGCTGGGGCTGGCCGATCGCGCCGGCTTCCAGCGCGGCGACTGGGCGCAGGGGCTGGAGGCGCGATTCGACCTGGTCCTGGCGAATCCCCCCTATATCGGCACCGTGGAGGATCTGCCCGAGCAGGTCCGCCGGTATGAGCCGGGCTCGGCCTTGTTCGCGGGTGCGGAAGGGCTCGACGATTACCTGCGGATCATCCCCGATCTGCGCCGGCTGCTGGCGCCGGGCGGCGCGGCGGTGCTGGAGATCGGCTGGACTCAGGCCGAACCCGTATCCGCGATTGCCCGGAAGTGCGGTTTCGCGGTGACGCTGTACAAGGATCTTGGTGGGCGGCCGCGTGCGCTGCTGCTGACTTGAAACGACGCCAAAACGACACATATTTCTGCTTGGACATTAGTGCTGCACCGGCTAAGACAGCCACGGGGTAGGGCACTTTCAACCAAGAAGTTGAAGCTTGGGCCGTGAAGAACGCACAGCCCCGATTCAGGTCATGATAGCCGCTGCAGTCCGGTGGCCATGGCAGGCGAGTTGCGCCTCCCGAGGCGTTGACGCGCATTTGTAAACTGCATCCGGGACCCAGGAATTGGACCGACGGACAGCGTAAACAAGACAGGACATACAGACCTTGATGAACAATCGTCAGGCCGGCCGCCGTCGTGGTCGTGGCGGGCAGCAGCAGCGCCAGGGTGGCAACCCCGGCCAGGGTAACGGGAATCGCATCGACAACCGTGCGCGCGGCAACGCCGCCCAGCTGCTCGAGAAGTACAAGAATCTGGCGCGCGACGCCCAGATGCAGGGCGATCGGGTCAACACCGAATATTATCTCCAGTTCGCGGATCACTATTTCCGCGTGCTGAGCGAGAGCCGGTCGCGCTTCGAGGAGCAGAACCAGCAGCAGCGCCGCAACCGCGATGATTTCGACAGCGACGACGAGGATTTCGATGTCGAGGCCGATGGCAACCGCGCCGAGGATGGCGACGACCAGCCCGAGCAGCGTGCCCAGCAGCAGCCGCGCCGCGAGCGTGAAGGCCGCGGCGATCGCGAGGGCCGCCAGGAGCGGTCGGAGCGTCAGCCCCGCCGCGAGCGCGAGCAGCGCAACGGTCACGCCAACGGCAATGGCTATGCCAATGGCCATGGTGCCGAGGGTGAAGGCGAAGCTGTTGAGGCAGCCGAAGCCCAGGCGCCCCGCGAGGAGCAGGCTCCGCGTCGTGCGCGCCGCCCGCGCCGTGAGGAAGCCCAGGCCGAGGAAAGCCATGCGATCGACGCCGCGGTGCTCCCGCCCGCGCTCGGCGTGAGCGATGCGGCCCCGGCCGAGGCCGCGGAAGAGCCCGCCAAGAAGCCGCGTCGCACCCGCGCCCGCAAGGACGCCGAAGCGACGGTCTGATGGTGATACGAAAATCGGCGGCTGGGCTCGGGCTCAGTCGCCGATTTCGATTTGGTCGCGCAGCAAGTCTTCCACCTGCGCGTCATGCCCGGTCCCGGAGCTGAGGAACATCAGCCCCATCAGCGCGGCGCCGAGCAGGATCGTAAAGAACACGCCGAGTGCGGTGGCCAGGGCCAGGGTGAAATTCAGCCAGCCCAGCCAGTGCCAGAGGACCAGCACCGAAAGCACCGCCACCGCGAAGGCAACCAATGCCATCCGTGCCAGGACGCGGCGATAGCGCCCCCAGGCGAAGGCAGCATATTCCGGATCGTCCAGGCCCCGGGGCGCTTCCATCTTTTGCAATTGGGGACGATTCGTGGGACACACAAGCGCCTAAACCCGAACGAGGAGTCGAGCGATGACAATCGCGGCAATCCTGGGTGGCAAAGGGCGTGACGTTGTCTCGGTCGATGGTGACAGCACCGTAGCCGATGCCGTTTCGCTGCTTGCGGGCAAGCGCATCGGCGCCGTGCCCGTGATGGTCGGCAATGCCGTGGCCGGCATCTTTTCCGAACGCGACGTGATCTATTGCCTCGAACGCGAAGGCGCGGCGGCGCTTACCCGCAAGGTCAGTGAAGTGATGACCGCCCCGGCGATCACCGTTTCGCCGGACGAGGGCGTGCTTGCCGCACTGGCGCTGATGACGCGCAGGCGCATCCGCCATCTGCCGGTGGTCGAGGGTGGCACCTGTATCGGCTTCATTTCGATCGGCGACCTGGTGAAGTACCGGATCGAACGGATCGAATCCGAGGCGGATGCGATGCGCGCCTATATCCAGGCGGTCTAGGCGCCGCGGTTGCGGACCAGGTTGATCGAATCGACCAGCATCCGCCGTGCGAACAGGAACAGCAGCGCGGCATAGGCAAGCCCACCGGCGCCGACCAGCAGCGCCAGACGGAGGAGTTCGGGCACCGGGGGGAGCAGGGCGTCGAGGCCGGTGACAATCAATGCCATTGCCGCGGCGGCGAGCGCCGACGGCGCGATCGCCTCGGCCAGTGTGCCGAATTTTACGCCGATCACCGGCAGCGTCCGCCAGGTCGAGAGCGCGAGATAGAGCGGATAGGCGGCGAACCAGGCGGCGACGAGCCCCATCACCCCCCAATGCACGCCGATCAGGAAGGCGATCGGCAGGCAGAGCGCGCCGGTCATGGAATTCTGCGCGCTGATCCCGGGGCGTCCACAGGCATCGCTGGCCGGGGCGAACAGCACCTGCAGCGTCATCATCGGCATGGCGAGCGCGAGCCAGTGCACAACCGGCACCGCTTCCATCCATTTGGGGCCAAGCGCGACGGCGACCAGCGGCTCCGCCGTGGCGGCCATACCGAGATAGAAGGGCATGGCGACCAGCATCACCAGCCGGACCGATTTGGTGAAGGCGGCGCCAACCGCGGCCTTGTCGTCCTTCAGTCGGGCGTAGGCGGAGAAGGCGACTTCGTTGAGCGGCGGCACGAATTTCGAGACGAAGATCTGGGTGAGGAACAGGCTGGTCGTATAGATGCCCAGCATGTGCGGATCGAACAGGCGGCCGGCGATGAACACATCGGCCTGGCTCTGTGCGAACCAGAAGATCTGGCCGGTGGCCATCACGCCGCCGTAACGGGCGATGTCGCCGGCGCCGCGAAAGTCGAAGCTCGGCCACATATAGGAGCGTGCGGCGATGGTCATGCCGATCGCACGGGTGGCGAACAGCGCGATCGGCGCGGCGACCAGCGTCCAGACGCCCATGCCGGCGAGTGCACCCGCCAGCGCGGTGATGGCCCCCGCGAGCGCCGAGACGAAGTTGACCAGCGCCTGCCTGCGGAAGTCCATCTCCCGCGAGAGCAGTGCCTGGGGCAGGGCGATGAACGGCGTCGCTATATATAGAAGCGCCTGAACCCGGAGCAGGTCGGCGACCATCGGCTGGCGATAATAGGCGGCGGCGGCGGGCGCGGCGAGGTATTGCAGCCCGCCCAGGGCGAAGTTGAGCAGGATCAGCATGCCGAATAGTTGGCGCTGGGCGTGGCGCCCGGCATCCTCGCGCTGGATCAATGCACTGGCGAGGCCGTAGCCGTTGAGCATGTTGAGCAGCACCAGGATCACCTGGGTCATCGCGAACAGGCCATAGGCCGAAGGGCCTAGCAGCCGGATGACGATGAAGGTCGAGGCCCAGGTGAGCAGCTGCCCGAAGATCTGGGTGCCCGAACGCCAGATGACGGCGCTGCGTACCTGCTGGCGCAGGCTGGTGGCTTGGGTTTCGGAAGTGGCCAGCACGGGTTCGCTCATACGCGCGCTATGCGCCCGTTCGCCTTTATGCCCCGTAAACCGTCGAGAAGGCCGCATTTGCGTGCGTGGCTACGCAACCGCGCAGCCCTTTGAGTCGGGAATCGAGGCTCGGATCGATGAATCGCGCATGTTCGACCGCCGGAAGGCCTGTTTGGGCAGCGCAAGG
>NZ_JASATQ010000121.1:0-6674 GCF_038440415.1 Sphingomonas sp. OTU376
CGGGCCGCCCGCGCCGTCGCCCACCCCGCCGGCCCCCCGGGGCCCCCCCCCGGGGAACAGCCTATTTCTTCGCGGCAACCGCCTTGCAAAGCCCATCCGTCGCCAGCGCGACCCGAGACTCCGGCATGTCGCGGTTGCCCGGCGCATTCTCGACGCCGCGCGTCTCGGTGTTGAAGGTGAGCAGCGTGCCGAGATGCTGGTCCGGGCACAGGCTCAGATAGGCGCGGAAGCCGTTCTGGTCGCCATTATGCCCGACGATGCGGATGCCGTCGGTCTTGTCGAGGAAGAAGGACAGCCCGCTCCAGGTCGTGCTGGCCATCCGGCCCTGGGTGAAATCCTCGCCGGCGCTGATCCGGGGCTGCCACATCTCGTCGAGCGAAGCGCGCTTGAGGACCAGGTCATAGTCGGGCCGCTTTGGGTCGCCGAGCAGGAAGGCGACATATTTCGCCATGTCCGGCAGCGGCGCGTTGAGGCCGCCATTGGACACGGTCACCCCGGTATCGGCATCGAACGGAGCCGCCACGCGCTTGCCGTTCTCGATGTAATAGCTGTGCGAGCGGTGCGGCAGCAGGAAGGGCGGGGTGCGGTCGAAATAGCTGGCGTGCATGCCGAGCGGGCGCAGGATGTTCTTGTCGATATAGACTTCGAAATCCTCGCCCGAGAGCCGCTCGATCACCTGGCCGAGATAGACGATGCCGGGGTTGGAATAGCTGAACCTGCTGCCCGGCTTGAACAGCACTTCCGTATAGGGAAGCATTGCCTTGAGCTGTTCCCAGGCGGGCGGCTCGAAGGGTTGCCAGGGCTTGTTGCGCCACGGCCAGGTGCCGTTCCGGAAGCCCGCGCTGTGGCTCATCAGCTGGCCGATGGTGATCTCGGACGCATTGCCGAACGGGTCATGGACCCGGGCGAGTTCGGGCACATAGCGGATGATCGGGTCGTCGAGCTTGAGCAGGCCGCGGTCGCGCAACTGCAGGATCGCGATCCCGGTCATCGTCTTGGTGATCGATGCCCAGTGATAGATGGTCTGCGCGTCGACCGGCACATGCGCATCGGCATCCTGCTCGCCGAGATGGTCCGCCACCACCGTGCGGCCGTCGCGGATCACATAGAAGCTGCTGCCGGCGATCCCTGCCTTGGTCACCTCTGCGCGGTGGAGCGCGCGGAACGCGGTAACCGCCTTGTCGAAGCCGCGGTCCTGCGCCGCTGCCGGCGTGGCGATCAGCGCGAGCAGGAGAGCGGCGGCGGCCCTCATGCCGGGTTCAGCGTGGTGCGGGTGGCGGCACGGGCGTCGACCGCGGCGCGGCTGAATGGCATGGGCTGCATCCGTCCGTTCGCCCAATTACCATATTGGTCGCGGTAATGCGGCGAGCGCGGGTCGATCGACTGGCCGGGCAGGCTGAGCATCAGCGAATTGTCCCAGGCGCCGACATCGATCACCTGCAGATAGCTCGCGCCGCCGCCGACCTGCCAGCCCGGGCCGGAGCCGAGCCAGCGCGCCATCACCGTATAGCCGTCGCCGCCCGATCCTTCGCCTTCGATCGCCGGGAAGGCCCTGGCGATGGCGGGGATCGCCGAGAGCGGGTGGCGCAGGCGGACCTGGTGGAGCGCGCCGTAGCGCCAGGCCGCCGGATCGGCGCCGAGTTTGTCGCGGATTGCCGCCCAGCCGGCGACAAGCGCGGCGTCGAGCAGCGCGTCGCGGGCGGCGACCGGGTCGGGGCCGAGCCGGCTGTCCGGTTTCGCCAGCGCATCGAGCAGGATCGAGGGCGCGATGCTGGAGACCAGCCCCTTTGCCCGGGCCGGCACGATCGCGGCGAGCATGCGCTTGCCGGCCTCGCGCCACACCGCTTCGAACAATGCGGCGGCACCGCTGTCGCGGTCGATCCGCGCATCCCAGCCGCGCAGCATGTCGACCGCCGGCCTGGCCGCGGGTGAGGGGACTTGCGGGAGCAGGGCCACAAACTGGCGCGCCGGAGTGGAGAGCGTGTCGTGCTGGAGCGCTACGCTGTCGGCCAGCGTGTGCTTGGGCTGCGAGGTCAACACCTCGGCGATGCGATCATAGCGATAGGGATCGCGGAACGAGAAGGCGGGGATGCGGTCGCGCGGCCAGTCGGCGGGCAGGTTGTTCTGGTTGGCCGAGGCGAACCAGCCCTTGGCGGGGTTGTACTCGCTCGGCAGCGACTCATATTTGCGCACGCCGGTCCAGTCGTAGCGGCCGTCGCCCGGCACCGGGAGCAGCCCGTCGCCCTTCTTGCGCACCGGCACGAAGCCGATCACCTGCCAGCCGGTATTTCCCTCGACATCGGCATAGTGGAAATTGGTCGGCGAGGGGTGGAGCTCGAACGCCTTGCGCAGGCTCTTCCAATCCTTTGCCAGGTTGATCGCGATCATCGCGAAGGCGCCGTCGCCGCCCGGCTGCATCGCGATGGTGGCGAGCGCTGTGGCGCGGCGCTTGGCCGGATCGTAGGAGATCACCGGCCCCTGCACCGAATAGCGCAGCGTCACCATGGACGGCGCGCCGTCCTTCACCGCGATCGCTTCCTCGACCTTGTCGAACCGCTTCCAGCCGCCGTCATGGCGGTAGCGCTCGGGATCGGCGGGGTCGAGCTCGAGGATGAACAAGTCGCCCTGGTCGATATGGAAGTTGGTGCGGCCGAAGGCGAAGCGATCGGTATGGCCCTGCATGATCCCGGGCAGGCCGGGCGCGCCGCCGCCGATCAGGTCGAGCCCCGGCGCGGTCAGGTGCGCATTGTGACGCGGGCTGAATCCGCCGATGCCGAGATGCGGGTCATTCGCCAGGATCGGCCGGCCGGTGGCGGTGCGCGACGGCGAGACGGTCCAGGCATTGCTGCCGGCATTGGCGCGCTCGGCCGAGGCGGCGGCGGGGTCCTGGCCGGTGAGGTTGGCCCAGGGCAGGCCGTCGATATTGAGCACGCCGAGATCGGCCGGGCTGATCGCGGCGGCGTCGAGGCCCTCGGGCACGGCCATCTTCCAGGCCGGGCGCAGCGGGGCGACGATCGCGTCGAGATCGAGCATCCCGATCGCCGCCAAGCGGGCACGGCGGATCTCGTCGTCGACATTGCCGCCGGCGGCTTCGCGGGCGCGGACCATGTCGCGCAGGTCCCAGCGGATGGGCATGATCTGCAGGATGCGATATTCGAGCGGGAGCAGCGCCGGGTTGGCGATCACTTCCTCGATGCGCGCATTGATCCCGGCGACATAGGCCCTGGCGCAGGCGAGCACATCGGCCGGCACGCGGCGCAGCTCGGCGTCGATGTCGCCGCGATAGTGGAACAGCCGGGCATTGGCGTCGTGCCTGGCGAAGCTCGGCCCGAACGCCTCGGCGAGCCGGCCGAGCTCGCGGCGATGCGCCAGGTCGATCTGGAACAGCCGGTCGCGCGCCACGACATAGCCCTGGCCGAAGAACGCGTCGGGGATGGTGGCGGCGCGGATATGCGGCGTGCCCCACAGGTCATCGACGATCTCGATCGGCGCGCCGGCCCCGCGGACGCGCGTTTGCTGCCGGGTGACGGCGGCCGCGGCGGCACTGCCGGAGAGAAAAGCCGCGCCGGAGCTCAGCAGGAAGGCACGGCGGTTCAGCATTGGACAATCCCCGGGGTTACGCTTTGCCGGGGATGCTGGTCCGCGCGGGCGGCGCTGTCCATCGGAACAGGCGTTCGACGGACATAACCAGGGGTTATCGGAAGAACCTCAGGCCCGCGCCCCGTCGGTCACCGCCGCCTCGTTCCAGCGCAGCGCCTTGAGTACCGTGTCGACGATATTGTCGGCGTTGAGGCCCGCCTCGGCATATTGCAGCTCGGGCTTGTCCTGGTCCTGGAACACGTCCGGCAGGCGCAGCGTGCGCAGCTTGAGGCCGGCATCGATCAGCCCCTGATCGCTCGCCATGGTCAGCACATGCGCGCCGAGCCCGCCGACAGCGCCTTCCTCGATCGTCACCGCCACCTCATGCGTGGTGAGCAGGCGGCGGATCAGCTCCTCGTCGAGCGGCTTGGCGAAGCGCAGGTCGGCGACGGTGGTCGAAAGACCCTTGGCCTCCAGCACATCGGCGGCCTTGAGCGCCTCGGCCAGGCGGGTGCCGAGCGAGAGGATCGCCACGGTCTTGCCCTCGCGGACGATGCGGCCCTTGCCGATCTCGAGCCGCTGCGCGACTTCCGGAAGCGCCACGCCCGTGCCGTTGCCGCGCGGATAGCGCAGCGCGATCGGCCCGCTGTCGTGCAGCACCGCGGTATGCGTCATATGGACCAGCTCGGCCTCGTCGGCCGCGGCCATCACCACCATGTTGGGCAGGGTGGCGAGATAGGTGATGTCGAAGCTCCCCGCATGCGTCGCGCCGTCCGCGCCGACCAGCCCGGCGCGGTCGATCGCGAAGCGCACCGGCAGGTTCTGGATCGCCACGTCATGCACGACCTGGTCGTACGCGCGCTGCAGGAAGGTCGAGTAGATCGCGCAGAACGGCCGCATCCCCTGCGCGGCCAGGCCGGCGGCGAAGGTCACCGCATGCTGCTCGGCGATGCCGACGTCGAAGGTGCGGTCGGGGAACGCCCTGGCGAAGCGGTCGACGCCGGTGCCCGAGGGCATGGCGGCGGTGATCGCGACGATCCGCGGATCGCTCTCGGCATCCTTGATCAGCTGGTCGGCGAAGACGTTCTGATAGGCCGGCGGGCCCGGCGGCGCCTTGGCCTGGGTGCCGGTGATCACGTCGAACTTCTGGACGCCGTGATATTTGTCCGCCGCCGCCTCGGCCGGGGCATAGCCCTTGCCCTTCTTGGTGACGACATGGATGAGGATCGGCCCCTCCGCGCTGTCGCGGACATTCTCCAGCACCGGGATCAGGTGCTCGAGATTATGGCCGTCGATCGGGCCGACATAATAGAAGCCCAGCTCCTCGAACAGCGTGCCGCCGGTGACGAGCCCGCGCGCGAACTCCTCGGTCTTGCCCGCCGCAGTGGTAAGCCGGCGCGAGAATTTGCGGATCGCCCGCTTCGCGAGGCTGCGCAGCCCCATATATTCCGACGACGACACCATCCGCGCCAGATAGGCGGAGAGGCCGCCCACCGGCGGCGCGATCGACATGTCGTTGTCGTTGAGGATCACCACCAGGCGATTCCCCGCCGCCTCGGCATTGTTCATCGCCTCATAGGCCATGCCGGCGCTCATCGCACCGTCGCCGATCACCGCGATGCCCTTGCCGGGCTTGTCCGAGAGCTTGTTGGCGACCGCGAAGCCGAGCGCGGCGCTGATCGAGGTCGACGAGTGCGCGGCGCCGAACGGGTCGTACTCGCTCTCGCTGCGCTTGGTGAAGCCCGACAGGCCGCCGCCCTGGCGCAGCGTGCGGATGCGGTCGCGGCGGCCGGTGAGGATCTTGTGCGGATAGCATTGGTGCCCGACGTCCCAGATCAGCCGGTCGTCGGGGGTGTTGAAGACGTAATGGATGGCGACGGTCAGCTCGACCACGCCCAGGCCCGAGCCGAGGTGCCCGCCGGTGCTGCCCACGGCGGAGATCGTCTCCGCGCGCAGCTCGTCGGCGAGCTGGCGGAGCTGGTGCGGCTGGAGCTTGCGCAGGGCATCGGGCGTGTCGACGGTATCGAGCAGCGGGGTGCTGGGTAGATCGGCCATCCGACTGCCCTTACTCCTCCGTTTTCGCGAAGTCGAACGTTGCGGTCATGGATTTTTGGTGCAGGTGTCCGCGCGGGGCGCGATCAGTCGCAATCCGCGCATTTGCCGCGCACTTCGATCACCGGGCGCTCGGGCGAGAAGCCCGCGCCCTTGGCGGCGGCGCGCACCGTCTTGGTGATCGAGTCGTCGTCGATATGCGTGGTCTGCCCGCAATTGTCGCAGACCAGGAAGATGCAGTCGTGCAGGCAGTCGGGATGCGTGTTCGCCATATAGGCGTTGGCGCTCTCGACCCGGCGGGCGAGGTTCGATCCGACGAACAGGTCGAGGATCCGGTAGACGCTGTTGGCCGCGACTCGGCGGCCCTCGGCCTTGGAGACCGCCTCGGCGATGTCATAGGCCGAAGCCGGCTTGTCGAAGCCCGCCAGCGCCTCGAACACGCGCTCGCGCATCGCCGTCCACTGCTCGCCGGACTTCTCCAGCGTGGTCTGTGCGGCCTTGGTCAGGTCGTTGCCGTGATGCTCATGATGATCGTGCGCGTGCATGGCGCCAATGTAGGCGTCCGGGGGGCTTGCGGCAAGATTCAGTAGGTGGCGCGCCGGTTCAGGTCATGGCCCAGCGCGACGAGGCTGACGCCGACGAGCGTCCAGAAAATCTCGAATTCGCCATGCGGCAGGGAGAGCGCACCGGCCATGATGCCGAGCCCGAAGGCGCCGACGATCGCGGGGGCCATATAGCCGTGCGACATCACGCCGCGGACCAGCGCAAAGGCGCCGAGGCCGATCGCAAGCGTGAGGCCGACTTCGTGAATCGCCGGGTTGAGCAGGCCGCCGGCCGAGGAAATGATGGTCAGCAGGATGGTCGTGGTGACGCAGTGGACCAGGCAAAGGCCACTGACCCCGATCGCGATGCGATCAAGGCGCCCATCGAGATTGCCCCATACACGGGCTAGCGGAAGACTCACCGGCATGGGCGGGATATAGGGCAAGCGAGTTAAAGATACAACATAACATGCGGCGAAAATGAATGGGCCGTCATTCGCG
>NZ_JASATQ010000122.1:0-6663 GCF_038440415.1 Sphingomonas sp. OTU376
CCAAACCCCAAAAAAACGGGCCGCCGGCCCGTCGCCCCCGCCCCTCCTCGTCAGGGCCATAGACTCCAGGGAAAAGTCTGGCCTTAACGGAACAGCGACGTGATGGTCGACGGCGCCTGGTTGGCGATCGACAGAGCCTGCACGCCGAGCTGCTGCTTGACCTGAAGGGCCTGCAGCTTCGCCGATTCCTTCGCCAGGTCGGCGTCGACGAGGTTGCCAATGCCGCCTTCGATCACGTCCGAGAGCTTGCTCGTGAAGGTCGACTGTGCGTCGATCTTGCGCGAAGCAGCGCCCAGGGTGCTGAGGCTGGTCTTCAGGTTGCTCTGGGTGGTGGTGATCGTGTCGATCATCGCCTGAGCCGAAGCCTGGCTGCTGATGTTGCCCGAGGCGCCGATGGTCACGACCGAGCCACCAAGGTCGAGACCCTGGTTGGCAACGCTCAGCGAATCCGGATCCCAGGTGGTCGAGCCGGTGTTCGAGTCCTGCAGCGACTGCAGAGCCGTCACGGTGCCGCCCGAAGCCTTCAGCAGGTTCGTGCCGTTGAAGTCAGACGAGTTCACGATCGTGGTGATCTGGTCACGCAGTGCAACGAAGTCTGCGTTGAGCGCGTCACGGGTCGACGTGTCGATGCCGGCGTCAGCAGCCTGGTAGGCCTTCGCCTTCATCTGGTTCACGACGTCCGAGATCTGCTCGGCGCCAGCCACCGCCACGTCGGTCACGCTCTTGGCGCGGCTCAGCGACGAAGACACGGCAGCGAGGCCGCCCATGTCGCCACGCAGGCCCTGAGCAATGGTGTACGAAGCCGAGTCGTCCTTGGTCGACGCAACCTTCAGGCCGGTGTTGATGCGGCTCTGAACCTGCGACAGGCCCTTGTTGGTCTCGTTCAGGCTCTGGAGAGCCGCCATCGCACCGACGTTGGTGTTAACCGAAAATGCCATGTTACTATCCTTCTTGGATCGAAGAGCCGCTTCTGCGACCCAAACCGGAGACGCCGGTTCGCGACGGAACGTGATCGGTACGCCCGCATGTTCATTGTGGGAAAAATTATAGGATGACCAAAATTAGTCCGCGAATTTAAATGGTTAGCGAAAGGTTAATTTGAAACCTTGCCGCAAAGCCTCCCGATTTCAGCGACTTGCGCAGACCGCGATCGGGGCGAGCAGGTCCACGGAATGCGGCCCGGCGGGCACCATAGCCCAAAAGAAAATCGCCCCGCAGCACAGGCTGCGAGGCGATCCTCATGTCGATGTGGCGACGGCTCAGAAGGGGAAGAGCGCGTCGTAGATCTGCTGGCCCCAGCGCGCCTGCTGCGCGTCGGTGAGCTGGCCCTTGCCGCCATAGATCACGCGCGCCTCGGCGATCTGCGAGTGGCTGATCGAATTGTCGCGGGCGATGTCTTCCGGACGGATGATGCCGGTGACGATCAGCTCGCGCATCTCGAAGTTGACGCGCACTTCCTGGCGGCCGCGGATCATCAGATTGCCGTTCGGCATCACCTGGGTGACGATGGCGGCCATCGTCATGTTGATCGTCTCGGAGCGCGCGGTGGTACCGCCGCCGGCATATTTCGAGCCCGAATTGGTCTCGAGCGCGGCATTGGCGTCGGCGCCGAGCAGCTTCTTGACCGGGCTGATGCCGAGCAGGCCGCCCAGGCCGCCGCTCTCGCTGCCACCGCGGGTGCGCGACGTGTTGTTGCCCAGATCGGCCTTGTCGGCGATCTTGATCTTGATCGTCAGGATGTCGCCGGTCTTGTTCGCGCGCTGATCGCGGAACAGCGCGCCGGCGCCGGTGCGGAACAGCGAGGCGCTACCGCCCTGCTGCTGGGCCACCGCGGCCGGCGTGCCGGTGCGGGTGCGATCCGCAGGCGCCGCGAGCGACGGCTCGATCTCGGGCATGTCGACCGGCTGCATTTCGGAGAGCTTCGGCGCCTTGCCGACGGCCTTGAGCCGACCGACTGCGCCGCAACCCGAAAGCGTGGCGGCCATCGCCGCAATCAGAATGATCTTACGCATGCTACTTTCCCTGTAAGCTGCAAGTTCAAGGTGTGACGATCCGCACGGTGCCCGAGGCCTCGACGACCCCGTCCAGCGTGCGGTTGGTGGCATTGGCGACGACGCGCACGGCCTCGCCCTTCGAGCCGCCGGCGAGCGCACGGCCCGCGGCGGTGATGATCAGCGGACCGCTGACGATACGGATCGTCACCGGCTCGCCGCGACGAACCATCTGCGGCCGCATCAGGTCTGCCTGGCGCACCACCGTGCCTGCCGGCAGGTTGCGCGCGGCTTCCATGCCGGAAGCCTGATCGATGGTGAGCGCGCCGCGCGCCGAAGCGGCGGGGCGCTGCTCGACCGAGAAATCGCCCGCCTCGATGCGGTCGCCCTTCTGCACGGCATGGCCGAGCACGGCGACCGGCACGTCCTCCGGCGAACCGAAGGCGAGCAGCGCGAGGCTGAGGAGGTTCATCATCAGCGCAGCTGGCTGGTGGTGGCCAGCATCTCGTCAGCGGTCTTCACGACGCGGCTGTTCATCTCATAGGCACGCTGCGCGGTGATCAGCGCAGTGATTTCGGCCACCGGATTGACGTTCGAGGCCTCGACAAAGCCCTGCATCAGCGTGCCGAAGCCCGGATCGCCCGGCGCACCGGCGATCGGCGCGCCCGAAGCGGCGGTCTCGAGGAACAGGTTGCCGCCCTTGGCTTCCAGACCGCCTTCGTTGACGAAGGTAGCGAGCTGGAGCTGGCCGAGCGTCTGCGGGGTGGGATCACCGCCGCCGAGCACGACATCGACCTGGCCGGTCTTCGAGACGGTAACGCTCACGGCGTTCTGCGGCACGGTGATACCCGGCTGGACCGGGAAGCCGTCCGAATTCACCAGTTCGCCCTGGTCCGACACGCCGAACGAGCCGTCGCGGGTATAACCGGTCGAGCCGTCGGGCAGCGTGATCTGGAAATAGCCATGGCCCTGGATCGCCAGGTCATACTGGTTGTCCGTCTGCTGGACCGAGCCCTGCTCGTTGATCCGGTAGATCGCGCCGGTCTTCACACCCGAGCCGATCTGAATGCCGGTGGGGCTACGGGTCTGCGCGCTGGTCGACGAACCGGGACGCACGACCTGCTCATAGAGGAGGTCCTGGAACTCGGCGCGCTGGCGCTTGAAGCCCGTGGTGTTCATGTTGGCGATGTTGTTCGAGATCACATCGACATTGGTCTGCTGTGCGAGCATGCCCGTCGCAGCGATGGAAAGCGTACGCATGGATCAGTTCCTTGTGCTTAGGGCGCCCGTCAGCCGACCCGGCTGAGCTTGTCGATTGCCGACTTGCGCATGTCGTTCATGCTCTGGGAGAGGTTCTGGCTCGTCTGATAGGCGCGCAGGATCTCCACCATGTCGGTGGTTTCCTGGATCGCATTGACGTTGGAGCCTTCGATGCCGCCGGCCATCAGATGCGTCTCGCCCGCGGGCAGTTCGCGGCCGCCGGTGCCGTTGAACAGGCCATCGCCGCGCGGATCCACGCCCGCCTCGTCGAACTGCGTCACCGTCAGGCGGCCGAACGGGCCACCCGGACCGTTGATCGTGCCATCCTTGCCGATCTCGATCTGGTTCGCCGCCTCGGCCGGGATGACGATCGGCTTGCCGCCCTCGCCCAGCACCTTGTTGCCGCTCGAGGTGGCGAGCTCGCCGCTCGGCAGCATCTTGAGCTGCCCCGCGCGCGTATAGGCAGTCGAGCCGTCAGGCGCCTGGACCGACAGATAGCCCTGCCCTTCGATCATCACGTCGAGCTGGTTACCCGTTGGCTGGAAGGCCCCCTGGCTGAAATCATGGACCGCGCCATAATCGAGCACGAACGAAGTCTGCTTCGCAGGCTTCACCGCGCTGTCGGTCTTCTCCACATATTCGCGGAAGACCGGCTGCTCGCGCTTGAAGCCAACAGTGTTCATGTTGGCGAGATTGTTCGCCGCCACGTCCATGCGACGGCGAAGCGCCGTTTCCTGGCTGAGCAGCACATAGGAAGAAATGTCCACCGGACGTCCCTCAAAAAGTTCGCACTAGGCAACAATTGCCGGGCGCTCCTCCTATAATAGAACGAAATGCACCGGCGCGGTGTCGGCGTGCAGATTTCGGAAGGTCACCAGGGAATGTCGTCTCCGGAAATCATCGAGGAGGGCGCGGAGGCTGCGAAGGCGGCCAAGCCCAAGTCGAAGAAGAAGCTCATCATCATCGGTGCCGCGGCAGGCGTTCTGCTGCTCGGCGGCGGCGGTGGTGCCGCCTTCATGTTCTCCGGCTCGAGCGCCAAGGCTGAGGAAGCCAAGAGCGAGCATGGATCGAAGACGGAAGCAAAGAGCGCCGAGGGCGGCCACGGCGAAGGGACCGAGAGCGGCAAGGACGCATTCCTCGACGTGCCCGCGATGATGGTGAACCTGCGTTCTCCCGACGGCCAGGCCCGCTTCCTCAAGCTCCACTTCATGATCGTGCCCGGCGACGGCGTCGCCCCGGACGACCTGAAGGAGAAGCTGCCTCTGGTGCTCGACAGCTTCCAGCCCTTCCTGCGCGAACTGCGCCCCGAGGACCTTTCCGGCTCGGCCGCCGTCTTCCGCATCAAGGAAGAGATGATGGTTCGCGCCACGGCCACGCTGGGCGACGGTCAGGTGAAGGACATTCTGATCCAGGATCTGGTGCAGCAATGATCGATCTCGAGGATTTTGACCTTCCCGATCCCCCAGCCCCTCCGGGCGACATGGGCGGCGGCAGCTTCGACCAGGCCGACATCGACGCGCTGTTCGGCGATTTCGGGCCCACGGTGGGCAAGAAGGGCCTGCGCGCCGTCATCGAGTCC
Organism: Sphingomonas sp. OTU376; assembly: GCF_038440415.1. Classification (NCBI taxonomy): domain Bacteria; kingdom Pseudomonadati; phylum Pseudomonadota; class Alphaproteobacteria; order Sphingomonadales; family Sphingomonadaceae; genus Sphingomonas; species Sphingomonas sp. OTU376. The sequence goes on from NZ_JASATQ010000122.1 coordinate 4,831, forward strand.
AAGGTCATCAGCCACGAGCGTCTGCCGATGCTCGAAGTGGTGTGCGACCGCGTCGTCCGCACCTTTGCGAGCTCGATGCGCAACCTGACCTCGGACGGCGTCGACGTGAGCCTGGAGGAGGTGACCTCCACCCGCTTCGGCGAGTTCATGAACCGCGTCGCCCTCCCGGCGATGGTCGGCGTGTTCAAGATCGAGGAATGGGAAAGCTACGGTCTCGTCACCGTCGATTCCGGCCTGATCTACTCGGTGGTCGACGCGCTGCTCGGCGGTCGCGGCGGCGGTTCGCCGGTGGTTATCGACGGCCGCGCCTTCACCACGATCGAAACCGGCCTGGTATCGCGCATGCTGAGCCTGGCGCTCGCGGACTTCTCCGAGGCCTTCGCGCCGATCGAAGCCGTGAACATGAACCTGGAGCGCATCGAGACCAATCCGCGCTTCGCCGCGATCGCGGGCGTCTCCAACATCTGCGCCACCGCGACCTTCCGGGTCGATATGGACGGGCGCGGCGGACGGTTCACCCTGGTGTTCCCCTACGCGACGCTCGAACCGGTGCGCGACAAGCTGCTCCAGCGCTTCATGGGCGAGAAGAGCGGCCGCGACAGCATCTGGGAGGCCCATATGGCCGCCGAGGTGCGCAAGACCAACGTGTCGATGAGCGTGCTGCTCGGCGAGAAGGCCATGTCGATCGCCGACTTGCGCAGCCTCGAGATCGGCCAGACCATCGCGCTCCACAAGAGCCCCGACGACGCACTCGATATTGCCTGTGGCGGCGTGAAGCTCGCCCAGGGCCAGATCGGCCAGCGCAGCGGCAAGGTTGCCGTGCGCCTGATCAACGACGTTTCCTCCGACAAGAAGGTGAAGCAATGAGCATCGCGCTACTCGCCAATGTGCTGACGATCATCCTGTGCATGGCCGTGCTCGTGCAGAGCGTGCGGATGATGAAGAGCCTGCGTACCGTGAAGGACGGCGCGCTCACCCAGGTCGTCGAGGCGCTGCAGGTCGCCACCGTCCAGGCCCGCGCCGTGCTTTCGGACATGAAGCATACGCTCGGTACCGATTGCGCCCGCCATGCCCAGCTGGTCGAACGCGCCCGGGAGCTGCGGGACGAGCTGAGCCTGATGACCGGCCTGGCTGATTCCGCGGCCGAGCGGATCGTCAGCGCGGTCGGCATGGCCAATGCCCAGCGCCATGCCCGTGAGGACGCCGAGACAGTCGAGACCGACAGCGAAGGCGAGACCGCGGCTCCCGTGGCGGAAGCCGCGTAATGGCCCGCCCTTCCCTCCTCCTCCTCACCGCCGGCGTGGCCGGGATGGCGGTGGTTGCCAATGCGGCGACGATCGCGACCGGCCAGCAGGACAACAGCCCGAACACCACGCGGCTGGGCAATGCGATCACCCAGGACATGAACGACCGTGACGCCGCCGCCGCGCGCCGCAAGCGCGGGCTCGACCTGCGCGAGCAGGCGGCCAAGGCCGCCACCGCGCGGCTCGCCGCCGATGCCGAGGCACGAAAGAAGCAGGATGAAGCGCAGCAGATGGCGGGCGGCCCCAGCGGCGCCCCCGGCGCGCCGAACCCGGCGGACTCGCAGTTCGACGAGCTGGCCCGGATCTACCAGGCGATGAAGCCCAAGGCCGCTGCAGTGGTCTTCGAGCAGCTCGACATGGAAGTGCAGATGAAGGTCGCGCAGCGCATGCGCGAACGCTCGACCGCGATGATCATGGCCGCGATGACGCCCAAGGGTGCCGCGTCGCTGAGCATGGCATTGGCTCGCCGCAACGCCGGGCACGCTCAGGCCCAGCCCCAGGCTGCGCCCCGCCAGGCGACCGGCCCGGC
>NZ_JASATQ010000123.1:0-6653 GCF_038440415.1 Sphingomonas sp. OTU376
GCGGCTTTTTATCGCCCCCCCCCCCCTCCCGGGCGGGGCCCGGCGCGGGCCGGGCCGCCCGCCCCCCCCCCGCGGAGGTCAGATGACCAGGCCGAAGGTCTGGAGGATCGAATCCGCCTTGATCAGGCAGACCGCCGCCACGATCGTCGGGATGCCGATCATGATGTTGGAGAACAGGCGCGAGACGCCGAACAGGAAGGCGGCGACCCCGCCGACGAAACCGAGTGGGCCCTTGACCCCCTGGTTCACGACGATGTTGTAGATGTCATAGCCCAGGTCGCCGACCTGCGGGGCGGCGAAGGCATAGGCGGCGCCGGTCCCGGCCACGAGTCCGAGAAGCAGCAGCAGGGTGGCATCGGCAGCGCGCAAGCTGCGCTGCCGGATCAATTTTAGCATGGACCGTCTCCTGGAGCTGTCCTGAAATTTGCTGCCGGGACCGTGCTCGGCCCGACCGGCGGAGGGCGTGGGACAGCTCCGATAGGAGCGCCTGCCGCCGGCATTCCGGTTCCGGCCTCGCATGGGCGCTGCGCGCGTCCCGCAGGCGTCGGTCCCGCCAAAGCTTCGCGTCAGGGTTCGCCCTTGCCGGGCGGGCCTGCGGGCGGCGCGGTTGATTTCGATCTGGGGTGACTGTCCAGAAAGGCCTCGATCTCTGCCTGTTGGAAGCCGGCCACCATCTTGCCGGCAAGGAAGAGCGTAGGCGTGCCCGAGACGCCCATCTCGCTGACCATCCTGGCGTCGGCAGCGACCTTGGCTGCGCCGGCGGAACAGCGGCGCAGGATCGGTGGCACCATGCCCGAATAGACCGTCTTGAAGGCTGCGGCGGGGTCGCTCGAGCAAAGGATATGCTCAGCCTTGGCCGCGGCTTCGGGATGGATGCCGCTCACAAAATAGATCAGTCGTCGGACCTGCTTCCCTTCGGCGGCCTTGGCCGCCCAGAACCGGTCGAGCGCCTGGCAATAGGGGCAATCGGGATCGGTGAACTCGATCACGCTCGGCGCGTCGGGCGGACCGATGGCCAGCGCCTTTGCAGGGTCGATGGCGCTGAGACGCCTCCGGGCCCGTTCATCCTGCGCGAGTGCGGTCACGTTGACTCCGTTACGATCATAGACGGCCGCGAAGAGAAGGTGGCCGGAACGCGGAGCGAAATAGATCATTCGTCCGCCGGCCATCGCCTGATATAGCGGACCTTCCACAGGTGCCGGTCCGAAGTCCTCGAACTGCAGGTTCGTGAAGGTCTGGCGCAGAGCCTTTTGTGCCTCCAGCGCAGCGGGGCCGAGCAGCTCATGCTGGGCCGGTGCGACTTGCTGCGCGTCGGCGGAAGTGGCCAGCAGGGTCGCGGCGGCGATTGCCACGTTAGCGCGCAGGCGCATCGGAAGCCTCCCTTGCCGCCCCGTTGGGCCGATCGAGAAGCAGGCGGTCGACCTTCAGGGCCTGGCCGATTGCAATCATCTCGCGCAGCGGCATGGCCGCTGCCTCCGGGGCAGGGTGCGCCGAGAGGATGGCGAAGGCGTTGTCGCGCTCCACGATGCGCAGTTTCGGTGTCGATCCGCACGGATAGGCGCGCAGATCCGCTTGCGGCAGACGCTGGTCCTGGGCGGAGGCCGGCATGGCTGCGATCAGAGCCGGAATCTGGGCGAGCGCGATCAAATGCCAGAATCGTCTGGGCATCGGGTTTCTCCTCGTCGCACGCGGAGTGCGGTCAAGTGGACAGACCGGGAGACCGAGCATCGCGCTGGGGAGGCGAAGCATCGTCGCAACCGGACGACGAGTGGAATGAAAGGATCACCGCGATCCGGCAATGGACAGGGCACTTGCCTGCCGTTCGGGCGCATCACCTCAGCAATTGGAACCGGGAGTGCCCATGGGCGAGGATTTGGAAGCGGTGAGGAACAGTTTGTCGCTCGACGGCACTTTATTGCCGCTTTTCAAGCAGCAACCGGCCCGTGTGACGCGTCCATGGTGCATTCCGGACCAGCAAAAGGTGATCCGTTGACCCGCAAATCGCGCGTGTTCAAACTGCGTCTCTCGCCGCTCGGCAAGGACTTGCTGGTCGATGCCCATTGCCATCTGATCCGCAGCACGCGTGCCTTGTTGGCCTGGGGAACGACGCTGCAGGTAGCGGTCGGGCATCTGGACGCTTTTCCTGTCGATCGCCTGATCGCGGAATTCGACGCCAGCTTTTGCGCCGCCTGCCTGGGGCCCGAGGAACATCATCTTGGAGGGCCCAAGGGGCTGAACGACGTCGCCGCCGGAATTGCGGCGCGTGTCGAAGATGCCTCGGGTGGCGCCGTGAGAATTGGGATTTCGGTGATCTATATTTTCGCAATCCAACAGCTTTTACGAGCCGAGCCTGAGCTGCTGCGAACTGCGTTGCAGGGGTTACGGTCTGCCCGTCCTGCGAAGGATTAAGCATAATTCTCGAAGTTGATCTCCTAGGGCTTTGAAATAGTGCAGGAATATCTCGCAGGTTCTGCGGCAATTCCGTTTGACCTAGGTGTGATGCACACCTTATCCCTTCAGCATAGGCCTTGGCAGGTGTTTCTCCAGCAAGGAGATACGGTGATGTCGCTCTTGGGCGATCAGTCCGCCGCCGAAGGTCCATTGGCAGAGGTCAAGGAGCAATCGGGGCGGCGTATCGAAGAGGCAAGAAAAAGAGAAGGAATTACGCAGCGTCAACTTGCAAAGGACTTGGGCATGGGTGTTCGGTGGTTGCGAGAGATCGAGTCAGGCAATCCGAAGGCGCGCCTCGATGACCATCTCCGCTGTGCCTACCAGCTCGGTATGTCGACCGGCCACATACTTATACCTCTATTGTTTGCCGGCCAGAAAATGACCTTCCCCAGGCAGCTTGCATATGGCGATCTGCGCGAACTGGAGAGACTCTGCGTGGAGACGATCGCGCAGCGCAATCTCGAACAGCTGACGCAGGCGCTGACCCCGAACTGGCGGCGACTGGCCGCCGGCGGAATGTGAGATGGCACTCGATCCCAGCACGCAGGAGCGGGTCTACCAGGCGCTCAAGAACGAGTATCTGGCGGGCAACTTCCAGCCCGGCCTGCGGATGGACATTCAAGGGATTGCCGACCGTTACCGAGCGAGCGCGACTCCGGTTCGCGAAGCTTTGCATCGCCTGGTCGGCGAAGAGCTTTTCGAGGCGCATCCGGAAGGCGGGATTCGCCTGAAACTGCCTGACGCAAAGGGATTGGCCGAGCGCTATGCTTGGAATGCGCAACACCTGCTGGGCGCGCTCCGGGTTGCGAGCGCACCGACCTTGCGCCTGAGGCTGAGGTCCTTTCGCGCCGGGATGCAAGTTTCCGGATTACGCCATGTCGATCGGACCGCGGCGATCTTTCGAGCAATCGGCGATGCCACGTCCAATGCAGAATTCGTGGCGCAAATCGAGCAAGCCAATGAGCGATTTCATTACATCCGCCTCGCCGAATTGCGGGCGATCTCGGACCAAGAGCGCGAACTAAATACGTTTCTGCGCAACGGAGCCGTCGACGTTCGATCCAACTTGCGAAGACGGATCATAGCTTATCATCGTCGTCGCATCGAGCATGTCGAGGAAATAATCCTCGTGCTTCCGAGCATATCCGCCAGCTGACCCTAATATCTCCATGCCATATTGTGGTGTCGGCTATATCGCGCAGACCTTGCGCCATATATTCTCTGCAGCCCTGATGTTCGGCACCCTAGAATGTGCCGGTCGGTCCAGATGGTCCGGCATTTTCAGGAGATATGTCATGAAAAAGACTGTCATTCCGCGCGCAGCATTGCGCGATCTTGGCGCGGTCAGCTGTCAGACCCGCGGCGAACTCCTCGTCACGCCCTGGCGCGACACCATCGGGCTCTATTACGAGATGGCCGGCATCGCCAGCGACTGAACGCAAGGGCGCACGCCAGCCGTGCGCCCTACCTCACGAGGGGCGGAGGGTTCATGCACCTGGCAAATCCCGAAGGCGTCCATTTCTGTTTTGTCGGCGACCGGGCAATCTTCCTGGATCTCCTGCGCGATCGCTACACGGCGACATCGCCCGAGACGGCGGCTGCCCTCACGCGGGCGCTACGCGGCAACTCAATTCTCGGCGTGGATGAGGGGCATCTCGAGCCGCTGCTCAACGAAGGGCTCCTTGCCATTACCGAGGATCCGGCCAGGGCTCTCGCGGAAACGCGCCAGGTTCCGGCCGAACGGGAATGGGGAGGACTGCCACCCGCCAGCCTCTGGCTGACTATGCGCCATCTCGCGGCCCAGCTGCAGGTCTTTCGCGATATGAAGCGGATCGGTCTGGCCAGGACTATCGACGTGCGTAGCGCCTTCTGTCCCGCTTTGAATCGCACATTCTCACCGGTCAGGACTGTCTCTGCCTACCGCGCTTCGAACCTGATTTATTCCGCCGATCAGCGCTGCCTGCTGAAATCCATCGCTCTTTTCGGGCTGTTGAAACGCTCCGGCCAAATGCCAGCGCTTGTTCTCGGGGTGCGGGATGCCCCGTTCGCGGCCCATGCATGGGTTGAACTCGGCGATGCCGTGGTCAGCGACCTGGTGGAAGTGATCTCAAGGTACACGCCGATCATGGTGCGGCGATGACCTTGCGTTACCTCGTCGTGCTGGAGCGAAGTGCTGGTGGTCCGGTTTCCGAGCTCGATCCGGGATTGAGCAGACTAGGTCTCAGGCAGGCGCATTCGGTGCGCGGAATGACGATCTGGACGAATCAGCCGGACAAGCTCCTTGCCACGCCGTCCGGCCTGACAATCGTCCTGGGAAGAATATTCTCTCGTGGAGCAACGCCGGTGCGCGTGGCCGCGCTTGATCCCGCTTTCGATCGTCGAAGGGACTTGCCAGGCCATCTCAGCACCGGCTTCTGGGGAAATTACCTCCTCCTGCAGGTGTCGTCTATTGGTTCGGTCGTGTTCTTCCGGGATCCCGGTGGAGCACTGCCGTGCTATGTGCGAGAGACACCCGAGCGGATGCTTCTTTTCTCAGACTTGGGCGTGGCAAGAGCCGCAGGGATAACGAGCTTCGCGGTTGACTGGGCCAATGTCGCTGCATGCCTCTTCTGGCCGACGATGCGCACCCGGCAAACCTCGCTGGAGCAAGTCTATGAAATTCCGCAGGGCTGGTCCCTGGGTGTGGGCGGGCCTGATTTCAGCCAGCTTCGGCAGATTTGGTCGCCATGGGACCATGTCTGCGCTTCGACCTTCGCAGATGGCGCCTTGCGGGAGGCCCTGGCGACTACGGTCATCGGTACGACACGTGCGTTGGCGAGCGATTACAGTTCCATCCAGCTATGTCTTTCCGGTGGGCTGGACTCATCCATAGTGGCGACGGCTTTGCGCGGCTCGAATGTGTTGGGCCTTACGCTTGTCTCACCTGGCGCTGACGGCGACGAGCGACGCGAGGCCGCGCTCGTCGCGGATTATCTCGGCATGGAGCTTGTCGCGCGGGACTATCGTATGGAGGATGTCGATCTTGGAAGATCGAGTGCGGCGCATCTGCCGCGGCCAACCGGCGATCCGGGGCGGCAGGGCTTCGACCAGGCCGTCCTCGAAGTTTCCGAGGCGCGAGGGACGCAAGCGTTGTTCACGGGCTTTGGTGGCGACAATGTCTTCTGTCTGATGCGATCAGCAACGCCGCTGGCCGACCGCATCCGGTCACGAAGCAGTCTTCATGGCATTTGGAGCACATTGACCGATGTTTGCGCACTCACCGGTTGCTCTCTCACGACGGCGGTCAGGCTTGCATCCACAAAGTTGCCCGGGGGTGCTACCAGGTATCGCTGGGAAAGAGACGCGAGGTTTCTGTCGGAGGATCTCGTAGCGGCGATGCCAGAGCAACCGGATCACCCCTGGTTAGAGGCGCCACAGCATGCGCTGGCAGGTCAGGCCGCCCATATTTCCAAGCTGATACGCACGCAGAACTATGCCGAAGGCCTTGATCGGACCGTCCGGCTCGAGATGATCAATCCGTTGCTTTCACAACCGGTGATCGAGCTCTGCCTGTCCATTCCAACATGGAAATGGATCGAAGGGGGGAGGGATCGGGCAGTTGCTAGGGGCGCATTCGAGAAACACTTGCCGGCAGCGATCATCAGCCGGCGGGGGAAGGGCGGGCCAAGCGGGTATTATCGACAGATTTTGGGCGCGCGTTTCGAAGAGATCAGGGTCTTGCTGCTGCAGGGGCTCCTGGTCGGCAACGGGCTGATTGACCCGAAGTCCCTGGAGAAGGGGATGGCCGCGTCGAGCGATCTCGATGGGTCTGAATATAGTCGCATACTCGACTTGGTCGATGCGGAGATATGGGTTCGGCAATATTCGTAGAGCCCCGCTTAATATCTCCTCCGGTGTAGGTATTCCTATTCATCCATATCGGTCGGATATTTCGGGCGGCTATTGCGGGGAATATTTTCCAGAGGGACGATAGCGGCGCTGTAAATTTTCTGCGCCGCACTGATGCGGCGAAGAGGAGAAGAGACATGCAACGCAAGAACGCACGCAACGCCCGCCTGATCGCTCTGGGCGCCGTCAGCACCCGGACCAAGGGCACCGAGCCCGACGGCCAGCAGGACACTGTGGGCCTGAAGTTCATCCCCGGCATTTCGACGCAGGACTGACGGGGGGAAGGTGGCCCGCGCATGGCCGGGACCCAAACC
>NZ_JASATQ010000124.1:0-5508 GCF_038440415.1 Sphingomonas sp. OTU376
CCCCCCCCCCCCCCCCCCCCCCCCCCCCCCCCGCCCCCCCCCCGGGGGAACGGCCCTGACCAGAAGCGGAGGTTGGGCATCCCAAACAAGTTACGATGACGACCGGTGTTGACGCCCCGTCCCCCCCGCCGCAAAGCATTCCGCACTATGAAGCGTCGTACCGGACAAGACCGCAGCGTAACCCGCAACTGGAAACCCGCCACCCAGGCCGTGCGTGGCGGTACCGCCCGTTCCGAATGGGGCGAGACCAGCGAGGCGATGTTCCTCACCTCGGGCTATGCCTATGATTGCGCTGGCGATGCCGCCGCGCGCTTTGCCGGCGAGCAGACCGGCATGACCTATTCGCGCCTGCAGAACCCGACGGTGGAGATGCTCGAGGAGCGGATCGCGCTGCTCGAGGGCGCCGAGGCGTGCCGCACCATGGCGACCGGCATGGCGGCGATGACCGCGGCGATCCTCTGCCAGGTCAGCGCCGGCGACCATATCGTCCAGGGCCGCGCCGCCTTCGGTTCGTGCCGCTGGCTGACCGATAGCCTGCTTCCCCGCTTCGGCGTCGAGACCACGATCGTCGATGCGCGCGATCCCCAGCAGTTCCAGGACGCGATCCGCCCGAACACCAAGGTGTTCTTCTTCGAGACGCCCGCCAATCCGACGATGGACGTGGTTGACCTCGAGGCGGTCTGCGCGATCGCGCGCAAGCACGGCATCACCACCGTGGTCGACAATGCCTTCGCCACGCCGGCTCTCCAGCGCCCGCTTGAATTCGGCGCGGACGTGGTAGCCTATTCGGCGACCAAGATGATGGACGGGCAGGGCCGCGTGCTCGCCGGCGCCGTCACCGGCTCGTCGCAGTTCATCAACGACGTGCTGCTGCCCTTCACCCGCAATACCGGCCCGACGCTGTCGCCGTTCAACGCCTGGGTGGTGCTCAAGGGCATGGAGACGCTCGACCTGCGCATCCACCGCCAGAGCGAGAATGCCTTGAAGGTCGGCAGCTTCCTCGAGAAGCGCGTGCCCAGGATCAACTTCCCGGCATTGCCCAGCCACCCGCAGCACAATCTGTTCATGCGCCAGATGGCGGCGGCGGGCCCGATCTTCTCGTTCGAGGTCGATGGCGGCCGCAAGCAGGCGCATGCCCTGCTCGATGCGCTCGAGCTGGTCGACATCTCGAACAATATCGGCGACTCGCGCTCGCTGATGACGCATCCGTCCTCGACCACCCATTCGAGCGTCGCCGAGGAGAAGCGCTTGGAGATGGGCGTGACCGAGGGCATGCTGCGGCTCAATGTTGGGCTGGAGGACGCGGAAGACGTGATCGCCGATCTCGACCAGGCGCTGAGGGCCGCCGGATTGTGATGGACGCCTTATTCACCGATGCGGAGGAAACGCGCGGGATCACCGTGCGCGTGTCGGTGAGCTATCTCCCCGAGCAGAGCGAGCCCGATCGCGGCCGCTGGTTCTGGGCCTATCACATCCGCATCGAGAACAATTCCAGCGTGATGGTGCAGCTGCTGACGCGGCACTGGATCATCACCGACGGACGCGGCGCGCGTCATACCGTGGAGGGCGAAGGCGTGGTCGGCGAGCAGCCGATGATCGCGCCGGGGGCGAGCTTCGACTATGTGTCGGGCTGCCCGCTGACCACGCCCATCGGGAACATGCAGGGCAGTTATCACATGATCGGGGAAGACGGTTCGGCGTTCGACGTCGCGATTCCGAAGTTCGCGCTGACCGCGCCGGCGGTGGCGGAATGAAGCGCACCCATCTCCCGCTGAATGGCCTGCGCGTGCTCGATGCCGCCGCGCGCCACCTGAGCTTCACCCGCGCGGCCGACGAGCTGGCGGTGACCCCTGCCGCGGTCGGCCAGCAGATCCGCGCGCTGGAGGATACGCTGGGCGTCGTCCTGTTCCGCCGCACCACCAAGGGGCTGGAGCTGACCCCCGAGGCCGAGGCCGGCCTGTCGGCATTGCGCGCGGGCTTCCTCCAGTTCGAGGAAAGCGTCCGCGCGATGCAGGCGGGGCAGTCGTCCAAGTCGCTGACCATCGCCGCGCCGCGCGACCTGACCGCGAAGTGGCTGATGCCGCGCCTCGCCGAGATCGCCCGCGTCGACAGCGACCTGCGCTTCGTGCTGGTGCCGGCTGACGACGCACTCGATTTCACCGAGGCCAATCTCGATCTCGCGATCCGCTGGGGCGAAGGCCCGGGCGAGCATGAGGGCGAGGCGCTGGAGAGCGACGGCATGGTCACGATCGAGCGGCCGGGCGGCGGCATCGACGTGCGCATCTCCTGGCCGGGCTGCATGGCCGAGGACGCAGGCTCGCTGGTCCGCGTCGCCGACGCCGGGCTGGCGCTGGAGGCGGCGGCCGAGGGGCTGGGCCGGGCGACCGTGCCCGAACTGCTCGCGCGCAGCGATATCGAATCGGGTCGCGTGGTCGTGGTCGGCGAGCCCAAGAGCTCGAAGCTTGGCTATTGGCTGGTCGCGCCGCTGCCCCAGTGGCGGCAGAAGAAGGTGAAGGCGCTGGTCGACGCGCTGGCGCTGTGAGCCGGCCCGCCGAGCTGGCCGCGCGCGAGACGGTGGTGCTGGAGACGGCGCGTCTCCGCCTGCGCCCGCGTACTCCCGATGATGCCGAGGCGCTGTTCCCGAGCCTCTCCGACGCCGGGCTGATGCATTTCTGGTCGGGCCCGCCGCATGCGAGCGTCGAGCAGACGCGCGCGGACTTCGCGCGAGGGGCGCCCGAATGGCGCTGCTGGGCGATCACCCTGCGGGAGGACGAAACCGCGATCGGCTTCGTCGCCGCGGGCGAGAAGCGCCAGGGCAATGTCTCCGAGATCGGCTATATGCTCGCCCGCCCGCATTGGGGCGGCGGCATCGCCGTCGAGGCGGTGAGCGCCGTGATCGACCGGCTCTTCGCCGAGGGGCAGCGCCGCGTCTTCGCCGATACCGACCCGGAGAACCTGGCCTCGCGCGGGCTGCTCGAGCGGCTGGGCTTCAGGCTCGAAGGCATGCTGCGCGCCGAATGGGAGACCCATATCGGCGTGCGTGACACCGCGCTCTACGGCCTGCTGCGCGACGACTGGCGGCGCGGCTGACCGCTCAGAAGGGCGCGCGCGGCGGCACGTAGGAGGCGGGCGGAATGCTCGGCGCCGGCTGGTCCGGCGTGATGTCGAGCCAGGTCAGCCGCCCTTCGCTGGCGCGCGTGCTCATGTTCGAGCCGGTTGCGTCGCCCGCGTCGAACACGAGCGTGAACCGCTCGATGCGGATCTTCCCGTCAGATCCCGGCGGCAGGCGCAGCGGGGCATAGCGCCGCGTGGCGACGGTCTTGCGCACCCGGTTGGCCCAGTCCGCCGAAATCTCGGGGGAGCGGCGGACCTCCTCGAGGTCGTGGACGCGGCCATCGGGAGCGACCCGGAAGCGGAAATCCACCCATTCGGGCTCGGAGTCGATCTGCTTGCGGATCGCCGCCTTGGCGCCGTTGCGAAGCGGCACATCCTCATAGACCAGCACGGGTTCGGTGAAGCCGGCATCGCCCAGATTGGCGATCGCCCGGTCCATCGCGTCGCTGCTGCCGGCCAGCCCGGTGAGGCGCGCGCGCAGCACGCGGGCGGCGATGCGGACCTGTTCGAGCTCGGGCTCGGTGGTCCGCTCGATCCGCGCGATCCGTGCCCGCGCGGTGCTGCGGAAGATCGAATCCTGCGATGCGAGGAAGGTGTACATCGCGGCGGAGCGGAGCATCGCGATACCCGCGACCTGCGGTTCGCCTGCCTCGCGCGCCTGTTTCTCGACCCGGCGATAGGTCTCGTCGGCGGCATCGGTGCGGCCGACCAGACGGAAATCGTCCCCGGCCGTCAGGCGCTGGATCAGGACGCGCGTGTCCTTGCCGTCCAGCCCGCCCTTGAGCGTATCGAGCGCATCGACCTGGGCGATGCGGGCCCGGTCCGGGAACCCGTCGAGGTCGGTCATCCGGCCATAGCTGCGTTCGAGATCGGCGACCTCTACCGGATAGTCCTTGCGGTGGCCGCCATTGCGGTCGCGCGCCGCCGCGAGCGTGGCGCGCGCCTTGCGATAATCGCCGGCAAGCAGCTGGTTCTCGGCCAGGGTGATGCTGGCGTCGATATCCTCGGGCGGAGCGCATTTGCGCGCGAGGCATTGCTCGAGCTGGCGGGCCGAATCGGCCAGCCCGTTGCCGGTGACGACGATCGGTGCCGGCGGGTGGCTCCCGCTATTGTCCTGCGCCCAGCATGGTAGCGCCACCAGCAGCGCCATGCCCGCCAGAATGTTTCGCATCACGCTCTCCCGATCCGCTCGTCGCGCCTTTCGCCGATACGGGAACTTGGCGCGAGGCGGTCCGAAGCGCTAGGGCAGATGCAACCGAGATGGAGGACACCGAGATGCCGCAGAGTCCGTGGAGCCACAGCCGCAGCGCCGGCGTGTCCGACGACATTGATTTCGAGATCAAGGGGCAGGAGCTCCAGTTCGTCGAGATCGAACTCGACCCGGGCGAGAGCGCGGTGGCCGAAGCGGGCGCGATGGTCTGGAAGGACGCATCGGTGGGGATGACCACCGTGTTCGGCGACGGCAGCGGCCAGCAGGGCGGCGGCTTCATGGGTGCGCTGCTCGGCGCCGGCAAGCGGCTGGTCACCGGCGAGAGCCTGTTCACCACCGTCTTCACGCACAATGGCTCGGGCAAGGCGCGCGTGGCGTTCGCCGCACCGGTGCCCGGCGCGATCGCGCCGATGAAACTGGACAGCATCGGCGGCACGCTGATCTGCCAGAAGGACGCGTTCCTCTGCGCCGCCAAGGGCGTGTCGATGGGCATCGCCTTCCAGCGCCGGATCATGACCGGCCTGTTCGGCGGCGAAGGCTTCATCATGCAGAAGCTCGACGGCGATGGCTGGGTGTTCGTCCAGTTCGGCGGCATGGTGGTCGAGCGCGAGCTGGCACCGGGCGAGGAACTGCATGTCGATACCGGCTGCGTCGCCGCCTTCACCCCGTCGGTGGAGTTCGACCTGGTCGGCGCGGGCGGCGTGCGCAGCGCGATCTTCGGTGGCGAGGGTCTGTTCTTCGCGCGGCTGAGGGGCCCCGGCAAGGTGTGGATCCAGTCGCTGCCCTTCTCGCGCCTGGCCGGGCGGATGATGGCGGCGGCCTCGTCCTATGGCGGGCAGAATCGCGGCGAGGGTTCGGTGCTCGGCGGCCTGGGCGACCTGATCGGAGGCAATCGTTGAGCCGTCCGATCCCCAATCTCAACGATCCCGAGGAACGCCGCGCCTATCGCCGCGAGCTGCTTGGCGTGGCCAAGGGGCTGCGGCGCAGCGGCGTGGCATTGGCTGTGCTGGGTTCGGCGCTGATCCTGGTCAACGCCTATTGGACGCCGATCCCGAACCTCCTCACGCTGGCGGCGATCGTCGGCGGCTTCGCGCTGATGCTGATGGGGATCGGTGCGCGGACGAAATACCACAAGCGCCGGATGCGCGGGGAGATTTAGGGTCGGGGTAGCCATTGTAGTTCCC
>NZ_JASATQ010000125.1:0-4918 GCF_038440415.1 Sphingomonas sp. OTU376
CCGGGGTGCGGGCGCGGGGTTTTTTTTCTTTGGGGGGGGGGGGGGGGCCGCCGCGCCCCCCCCTTCGGGTATCGGACAATGCTTGGTTCGCTTGGTCGGCCACCCAGTCCCCCTCGCGTACGGCTCTTGACCGGATTAGCGATGACTATTAGTTAGCCATGACTAATTTATAGTGTCAATGGGGGTGCGCATGGCCTTGCCGCGGGGGGAATTGCGTGGGGCTTCTGGCTGGAGGGCAGGGGCGCGAAGCCTGGCCGTGGCGAGCCTGGTTGCGCTGTCCGCCTGTGGCGGTTCCACCGGAACGCCCGCTGCCCGCCCGTCGCCGATCACCGAGGCGCAGAGCGCGGCGATGCAGCCCGGCGATACGCACCTCGCCCAACTCTACGAGACCTCGTGCAAGGCCTGCCACACTGTGCGCGACACCGGCGCGCCGCTGACCGGCGACCGCAATGCCTGGGATCCTCGCTGGGCCAAGGGCGAGCAGGAGCTCACCCGCAACGCCGTGGCCGGGCTGAACGGCATGCCGCCGGGCGGGCAATGCTTCGCCTGCAAGCCCGAGGATTATGCCGCGCTGATCCGCTTCATGGCGGGGCGCTGAGCGATGGCCCGGATTTCGCGCCGCGCGCTGCTGGTCGGTGGGGGTGTGGTCGGTGCGGGGGCGCTGACCGCAGGGGGGCTTGCCGGTCGCCGGCTCTGGCTCGACCGCGAGCCCCCCGAACCGCCGCTCGCCGACAAGGCGGGCAACCTGCTGTGGCGCAACTGGGCGGGCACCGCGCAATCCTATCCCGCCAGGCGCGCCGCGCCCGCCAGCGAGGACGAGCTGGTCGCGCTGCTCAAGTCCGGCCCGGCGCCGGTGCGCCCGGTCGGCTCGGGCCATTCCTTCTCGCAGCTGGTGCCGACCGAGGGCACCTTGCTCACGCTCGACGGGCTGACCGGCCTGGTCAGCCATGATGCTGCGAAGCATCAGGCGACGGTCTGGGCCGGCACCCGCCTGCGCGAGCTGGGCAGCGCGCTTGCCGCGATCGGGCAGGAAATGCCCAATCTGCCGGACATCAACAAACAGTCGCTCGCCGGCGCGCTGGCGACCGGCACGCACGGCACCGGCAAGGGGTTGAAGGCGCTGCACGGCGAAGTGATCGCGATGCGGCTGGCGACGCCCGCGGGCGAGATCCTCGACTGCGACGCCACCCGCAATGCCGACATCTTCAACGCCGCCCGGGTCAATCTCGGCGCTTTCGGGGTGGTGACCCAGGTCACGCTGCAGAACTGGCCGCTCACCCGCGTGCGCAAGCGCGTCGAGATCCGGCCTACCCGCGAAGTGCTCGAGGACTGGCCCGCCTTGCGCGCCCGGCACCGCAATGCCGAGTTCCTCGTGCTGCCTTTCACCAATCGCTGCGCGGTCATCACCCATGACGTGACCAGCGACCCGGTCCAGCCGCGCGGCCCCGATGCGGACGCTGAGACGCTGATGAGCCTCAAGACGCTGCGCGATGTGTTCGAGTTCGCCCCCGGCTTTCGCCGCACCATCGCCGCGCGCGAGCTCGACCGCATCGCGCCGGAGATCGCGGTCGACGAAGGCTGGAAGCTGCTCTCCAACGAGCGCCCGGTGCGCTTCAAGGAGATCGAATATCATGTGCCGATCGAGGCGCATGTCGCCGCGCTGCGCGAGGTGATCGATGCGGTCGAGACGCATCGCCGTGACGTGTTCTTCCCGTTCGAGGCGCGGATCGTCGCCGCGGACGATGCCTGGCTCTCGCCCTTCTACCAGCGTGAGAGCGGATCGGTCGCGGTCCATGCCTATTACAAGGAGGACCACGACTTCTTCTTCGCCCTGATCGAGCCGATCCTGCGCCGCCATGGCGGGCGCTCGCACTGGGGCAAGATGAACTCGCTGGGCGCACAGGACTTCGCCGCGCTCTATCCGCGCTGGCGCGATGCGATGGAGATCCGCCGCACGCTCGATCCGCAGGGGCGGATGCTCAACCCCTATCTGAAGGCTATTCTGGGACATGGCTGACGCTCCTGAAAAGACGCGCCGCTTCGGCCGCCGGGCAATGATCGTCGGCGGCGCGGCGGTGGTCGCCGGCGGCATCGGCGTCGCGGCGTTGCGCAAGGGCGACCGGGGCGGCGCGCATGACGCCTATTTCCTCAAGCTGAGCAGGGCGCTGCGCGACGCCGGCATCGCGCATCCCATCCTAGTGGTCGATCGCCAGCGGCTGGATCACAATATCGCCGCCGCGAAGAAGGTGCTGGCGCCGTCGCGCCTGCCGCTGCGCGTGGTGGTCAAGTCGCTGCCCGCGCCGGGACTGATCGGCCATGTCATGGCCGGCATGGGCACCAACCGGCTGATGGTGTTCAACAGCGCGATGCTGGCCGACATGGCGCGGTCGCATCCCGATGCCGACCTGCTGCTGGGCAAGCCGCTGCCGGCGATCGAAGCCGCGGCGTTCCTGCGCAGCCACAGCCCGGAGGCCGGCGCCAGGGTGCAGTGGCTGGTCGATACCCCTGAGCGGTTGGTCCAATATGCCGGGATCGCGCAGGGCATCGGCCGCCCGATCCGTGTCGCATTCGAGATCGATGTCGGTCTGCACCGGGGCGGCTTCCCCGACTCGGAGAGCCTGGCCAGGGCGGTGGCGCAGGCGCGGGCCAACCCGCTGCTCAGCCTCTCCGGGCTGATGGGCTATGACCCGCATGTCGTGAAGATGCTCGATCCCGACGCCGCCTATGCCGAGGCGCAGAGCCGCTATCGCAAATCAATAGCAGCGATGAGGTCTGCCGGAATCGACCTCGCGGGGCTCACCCTCAACGGTGCCGGCAGCCCCACCTATGCGCTCCATGCCGGCAAGGGCACGGTGGCGAACGAAGTCTCGGTCGGCTCGGCCTTTGTGAAGCCGGTGGACTTCGACGTGTCCACGCTCGAGCCGCATCTGCCCGCCGCCTTCATCGCCACGCCGGTGATCAAGGCACAGCAGCGCTTCCGCCTGCCGGGCTATGAATGGCTATCCGGGCCGATCAACTTCTTCGATCCGAACACCGAGAAGGGCTTCTTCGTCTATGGCGGCCACTGGCTCGCCACGCCGGTCTCGCCGCCGGGGCTTGAATATAATGGCTTGTTCGGCCGGTCGAGCAACCAGGAGCTGCTCACCGGCTCGGCAAGGGTCGCGCTGCACCCGGACGACTATGTCTTCCTGCGCCCGAACCAGAGCGAGGCGCTGTTCCTCCAGTTCGGCGACATCGCGCTGTTCGATGGGCAGCGCATCGTCGATCGCTGGCCGACGCTCCCGGTCTCGGCCTGACTTTACCCGTCCGGGTAACGTCTGGCGCCCGCACTGGCATTGAGACGGGCAGGCGGGCCGGACACTCTCCTCGCGAAAACCGGATCCCAGGCTCGAGGAAGTCCCAATGCTCAAATCCCTTCTCATGGCGACGGCACTTTGTGTCGCCGCGCCCGCCGTCGCGCAGGTCGCGCCGTTCCCGGCCGCCTTCAAGACGCAGGAAATCGCCACGAACGGCACCACCATCCATGTCCGCGTCGGCGGGCACGGCCCCGCCGTGCTGCTGCTCCATGGCTATGGCGAGACCGGCGACATGTGGTCCCCGCTCGCCGCCGCGCTCGACGACGATCACACCGTGATCGTGCCCGATCTTCGCGGCATGGGCTTGTCCGCCCATCCCGCCGGCGGGTTCGACAAGATGAACCAGGGACGCGACATGCAGGGCGTGCTCGCCGCGCTCGGCATCCAGAAGTTCGATCTCGTCACGCACGATATCGGCAACATGGTCGGTTTCGCCCTTGCCACCCAACAGCCCGACCGGGTCGGCCGCTTCGTGCTGATCGACGCGCCGGTGCCGGGTGTCGGTCCCTGGGAAGAGATCCTCAAGAACCCGCTGCTCTGGCATTTCCGCTTCGGCGGACCGGACATGGAGCGCCTCGTCGCCGGGCGCGAGCGGATCTATCTCGATCGCTTCTGGAACGAGTTCTCCGCAAATCCGGCGCGGTTCGACGAGAAGTCGCGCCAGCACTATGCCGCGCTCTACGCACGACCCGGCGGCATGCATTCCGGCTTCGCCCAGTTCGCGGCCTTCGACCAGGACGCGGTCGACAACCGCGCCTGGCTCGCCACCGGTGCGAAGCTGAACATGCCGATCCTCGCACTCGGCGGCGAGAAGTCGTTCGGGCTGACCATGGCCGCGGTGATGCGCGCCGGCGCCACCAACGTGACCGAAGGGGTCGTCCCCGATTCCGGCCACTGGATCATGGAGGAAAACCCCGCCGCCACGGTCAAGCTGGTGAAGGCCTTCCTGGAGTCCGGCCGATGAGGATGTCCCTGCTTGCCGCCGGTATCGTGCCGTTCGCGCTGCTGACCAGCCTCTCCGCCCACGCCCAGCAGGTGCGGCTGACGCCGGCGGAGATCGAGGCGCTGGCAAAGGGCGGGGCAGGGCCGGGGACCTCCGGTGTCGCCGGCATCCGCACCACCGTGCTGCTCGGCGATCCCACCAAGGCCGGCCCCTACACGATCGAGATCCGGGTGCCCGCGCATACCCGGATCCAGGCGCACACCCACCGCGACGAACGCAGCGCGGTGGTCGTCAGCGGTACCTGGTATTTCGGCTATGGCGCCACCGCCGACGAAGCGAAGGTGAAGGCCTTGCCGCCGGGCAGCTTCTATACCGAAGGCGCGAACGATGCGCATTTCGCCCTGACGCGGGACGAACCGGCGATCGTCTATATCAGCGGCTGGGGGCCGACCGACACGGTTTACACCGCCAAGCCCTGAGCCATCGAGGGTGCAGCCGCTACTTTACGGTTCCCGGGGGGGGGGGGGGGGGGGGGGGGGGGGGGGGGGGGGGGGGGGGGGGGGGCGGGGGGGGGGGGGGGGGGCGGGGGGGGGG
Organism: Sphingomonas sp. OTU376; assembly: GCF_038440415.1. NCBI lineage: Bacteria > Pseudomonadati > Pseudomonadota > Alphaproteobacteria > Sphingomonadales > Sphingomonadaceae > Sphingomonas > Sphingomonas sp. OTU376. The sequence continues at coordinate 4,894 of NZ_JASATQ010000125.1, forward strand.
GGGGGGGGGGGGGGGGGGGGGGGGG
>NZ_JASATQ010000126.1:0-4828 GCF_038440415.1 Sphingomonas sp. OTU376
GTGGGCGGGCCCACAAAACACGTATCAAGCCCGGCCACCCCGCCCGCGGCGCCCCCGCCCCCCCTGGGCTCGATTATCAGGTTGACGTGTCGGTGTGGCTTGCGCTCGACCTCGTTCTCGCGAGGCGCCTGACCGACAGGCTCGAGCTGGAACCAGCGACCGAGGAGGATCTCGAAGCCGATCTTGCGCCCGACGAACCCGGTGCGGTCGTGGGCGGCGCCGATCTCTCGGCCGCGAACAAGCCCTATCGGCTGGTCGTGCAGGCCAAGCTGAGGACCACCGACCCCTGGCGCGTGTCGGATGTCGACCGACTTCTGCAGCATGGAGAGAAAAGGGATTCCGCCGCTGTCCGCCTGAAGGATCCCGATGCCCGCTATCTGCTGGTGACGAGCGCCGCTCTCAGCGGCGGCGCCAGATCGCTCCGGGTTCGCTCGCCAGGCGTATGGCCCGGCAAGCCGCTTCCAGCATCGATCGCGTCATCTCTCCCCGGAGATGCGGCGGGCCGGGTAGCGGTCCTCTCCAACTATGAGCCCGAATGGGTCGAGAGCCGGATCAAGGAACAGCTGACCGAGACGTTCCGCGTCCCTTTCGCGAACTGGCAGGCCTGCTTCGAGGATCTGCGCGCCGGCGCCTATAGCCGGGTGAAGCGCAAGGGCACCAATGTCTGGACCCGCGACGATCTTGCCGCGATCATCGTCAAGCATGAGGGCTATCTCGCCAGTTCGCCGGCGCTCGACGACTATGTGAAGCCGACCAACTGGGAGGCGCTGCGCCGCAAGCTCCGCCGCCAGCATGCGGCGCTGATCATCGGCCAGTCCGGGACCGGCAAAACGCTCGCCACCGACATGCTCTATGAGGAGCTTTCAGACGAAATACCGGGTCTGAAGCGCAAGTCCGTCCGCACACCCGAGGAAATCCGTCACTATAGCGCACCCGGACCGGTGATGTTCGACATCGAGGATCCCTTCGGGCGCTATACGTTCGAGGAAGCGGGCCGCGACTGGCTCGATCGGCTCCCCGATTTCCTGGCCAAGGCACAGGACAACCCGAACTGGATCGTCGTTGCCACGACCCGCCTCGATGTCGGTACGGCGACGCGGATTCTGGACCAGGTCGAACCCTGGACGTTCAGCCTGGAGGCAAGTGACTATGGCGAGCGTGAACGGCGCCTCCTCTACGGGAAGAAGATCGAGCGGCTCCGCCAGACCAGCCTGAGGCAGCTCGCCCTCGCCTCGATGAAACGGGTTCTGGAGGAACTCAGCACGCCGCTCGAGACCCAGAAATTCTTCGACGCACTGCGCCTGGTGACGCCCGAGGAGGTCGACAAGAATCCCGACAAGGTCATTCGCGACGCGATCAGGAAGGCGCATGAGAGTTCGATCGAGCTGACGATCTCGCAGCAGATCGCCAAGCGCAAGGAATGGAAGGCGGCCGCGGTCCTCTGGGGACTGTTGCTCGACCGTCAGTCGATCTCGTTCGAGGATCTCGCGATCATCGAGGACGCACTTTATTCGCGTGACGCCAGCCTCGAGACGGGCATCGCGCCACTCGCCACCTTCCTCGTCGCGGCACGCAATCTGCGCCAGAAGGATAATCTTCTCAGCATCTACCATGGGCGAGACGAGAAAGGGCTGCTCAAGGCCGCCGCATCCATGCCTGTCCCCGTGCGCGCCACGCTCAATCGGCTCGTGGAAATTCTCGCCACGACGCCGCTTGCCGACGGCCGGTTGCATGTCGATCGCGCGGCCCGGCTGCTTGCGGCCTGCAAAGCGGATCAAAACCTGTGCTTCCAGCCTACCCTACCCGCGCAGGCCGCGATCGACAGCTGGCTCGCGAGGGTGTTGGCGGTGCCGGGTCAGGATCTCGGCGTGCAGTTGCGGCTGGCAGCCGCGATCGGATCGGGTGACAGCATCGAAGCGGAAATCGCACGCTGGCTTCTCCACCGCCCGAGGCCACGCAGTTTCGGATTCATGATGGACTGGGGCGAGCCGCAACACGACAAGACCTGGAAGGATCGCGTGCGCGCCTCGCCCGCGACCAAGCCGTTGCTGGAGCGCTTCATCCGGGAAGAGCTGCCCTTTTCGCGGGACAGCTATGGCACCCGGCTGATCCCGGCGATGGCCCGGCTCGCATCCGGCCTGACACCGGCATTTGTCGATGCTGCCTATCTGATGGTGCCTGAAGGCGTGTTGCGATCGGAGGACACGGTCTATGCGGGCGCGCTCGCCGATCTGGAGGCATGCACCCACGTGCTGTACCGCGCGATCGCGGTGAATACCCCCAGCGAGGACGAGCAAAGCAAGTGGGCGGTCGAGCGGCTTGCCATCGACAACGGCGAATATAGCCCCGGCTATCTGGAACATATGGGCAGCAGCGAGGATGGTTATTCTGCCCGCGAGTTTCTCGAAGCCTATGCGGCCGAGTATCGCGCGCAGCGCGGCTGGCAGGGGCTGGTCGATCATCCTCGGCGCGCGGAACTCGTATATTGGTGGCTCAGAACGCTGCGCCGGTCCGACGAGGCCGTGCCCGCCGCGGAGCTTGAGGCCCTCTATCCGATCGTCGCCGGCAGCGAGCATGAGGAAGATTTCTGGCCCATCGCACGGCGGAACTGGACGGCCTCGATCGAGGATCAGCTGGTGGCGCGGGTGATGACCGGGGCAGATCGACCCGACACCCGGATCAACGCGATGGCATGTCTTCTGATGCACGCGCCAACGCGGTTCGAAGACATCATGGCCGCCCTGCAGCAGGCGGATGATGAGGCGCGGCTCGGCGACATCGCGTTGGAGATGGCAGTCGCGGCAAATATCGATCCCGCCATCGAAGACGCGGCTGCCAGGTCACTTGCGACACTACCACCTGTCTACCGGGACATCGCCCGCCTCAAGTCGGCGCTGGACAAGGAGGCGCTGTCCTCGACAGACGTGGGGGCTTCGGTTGAGATCGCGCGACTACCCGCCGGGAGCGAGGCGTTTCGCCATTTTCGCGTGCTGCTGGCCAAAGCCGGCGGCGCGGCAGTGCGCAAGGATGTGACCTGGCTGCTGGACAATAGCGATGTAAAGCAGGTGGCGATCGATGCCATCGACGTCGCGGTTGTGGCAGGATGGCGTGACATTGCAGAGGGCGCACTCGGACATCGCTTCGCGGATGTCGTGGCGCGAGCGCTCCAGATGCTTGCGCCCCCGCCGCCGGGACCGCTCCCCGCGCGCTTGCTGGCCTTGATAGCCAATCCGGGCCGGCCGGTACGCGAATTGCTCGTCGAATTGCTCGATGCCCGGCCCTGCCCCCAACATCTCGTCCCCCTGCTGACGCTGGCAGCGGACAACCTTTCGGATCGGGACTATCATGACAATGTCGACAGCCTGCCGATCGCCCGACAGGCGGTCCGTGCGCTCGCCAGCTACGACCCGATAGATCCAGCGGATGGCAAACGCCTGCTTGAGATCGCGATCGAAACCGACGATCCCGATTTGCGAAATGCCATCCTGAATCTCCTGGCGACCCGCCGGGGCGCGCTGCAGACGATGGTGTTCGAGCTCGCGGTGACGAAAGGCAAGAGCGAGGCCCGCATCCCGGCCGGCTGGGCGCTGGTCGGCGCGGAAGCGCAGCTCGACGATGCCCTGCTCGCGCGCATCACCCCGGATCTGATGCTGCGCGTAGCGTCCCGCATCACGGCATGCCTCGCGCTGATCTGCGGCTGGCGCGGCAAGCACGACCAGGTCGAGGCAATCGCCGCGGCTCTATCGGCCACCCCCGAGCGCCGGGTCTTCCTTGTCCTGCTTGCGGCAGCCCGCCTGCACCGCGACGCAGCCCAGGCGCGCGAGGTCGCGGCACATCTGCCGCAGGGCCATAAGGCGCAGCGATGGGCACTGGGCGAGGATATCGGCGCATTCGACGACAGCGTGCTCAACGACCTTGGCAGCGTGCAGGCGGTCGCAGCCGTCCTGCCTTTCCTGAAGCGCGCCAGCGAGGACTGAACCGGATGTCGGAAAAGCGATCGCGGACACGCCAGCGAGCAACGCTCCGCGTCGGATATCCGATCGACGCAGCATCGCGCGCGTTCGCCGATGCCGCGGTCGAATGCGCCCGGCATTGCATCATCCCGATCATCAGCGAGAAATCGCAGCGTCCGTTTCTGGTCGGGAGCGCGGTCGCCATTCGCTATCGCGGATTGCCGTGCCTCGCCACTGCCCATCACGTGCTCGAGGACCATGCCAGCGCGCCGCTCGGCCTGTTTGGAGCGGACGGAAACGCGCGTGCCTTTGGCGGCGCATTCCGGATTTCGGACACGCATGATCTCGCAGTGACGCTGCTCCCTCCCGATATGGCTGCGGCCCTTTCCCATATCGCGTTCCTTGATGAGGCGCAGATCGGAAGCGCGGCGGACGCAGCCGGGCGCTTCTATGGCAGCGTCGCAGGCTATCCGCACACTGCGTCGCGCCGTCATGACAAATGGACGATCGAAACGCCGATGGAGGTCGTGTCGGGCAGTGCCCGGGAGGAGGCCGGCGGCTTTGTCTCGGTCGCGTTCGACAAGAAGGAAGGCGCGTGGGGTCAGGCCGGGCATGTGCAGGCGCGAGACCCGTTCGGAAAGAGCGGCGGCGCGATATTCGCCATGCGACTTTCGGGCCGAGCCGTGGTCCCAGGCCAGATCGCGACGCTCGTCGGCATCGCCACCGACTGGAAACAGCGCGAAAAGCGGATCATCGGTGCTGCAGCCTCGGTTCTCGTGGCGCTGCTCGATACGCTCGTCGCAGAAAGCAGCTAGACGAAATCAGGGCCGGGGCCCCGTTTTGGGGGGGGCCGGCCCGGGGGGGGAGGGTGGGGG
>NZ_JASATQ010000127.1:0-4676 GCF_038440415.1 Sphingomonas sp. OTU376
CCCCCGGGGGGCCCCCCCGGCCCCCCCCGCGGCCCGCCTCGCCGGCGCGGCCGGCTTCGACGGCGGCGTTCATCGCGAGGACGCGGGTCTGGAAGGCGATCTTGTCGAGACCCTCGATCACCGTGTCGATGCCCTTGGCGCTTTCCGAAACGCGGTTCATCGCCTCGACCGCCTGATGGGCGACGCTGCGGCCGTCATCGACGGTGGCGATCGCCTGGTCGGCGCGGGCGACGGTGGACTGGGCGGCGCGGGCGGTGTTGCTCGAGCGGCTGTCCATCTGCGAGACGGCGGCGTTGGTCTCCTCGAGGCTGGCGGCATTGGCCTGGGTGCGGCGGGCGAGGTCGTCCGACGCCTGGGCGATCTCGTGGATCGTGCCGTTGATCCGCTGCGAGCCGGCGGTGACCGCGCGGATCATGTCCTGCATCTTGGCGAGCGTGTGGTTGTAGCTGCGCTCGAGCGAGGCATAGGTGGCGGGCATGTTGGCGAGCTGGCGGGTGAGGTCGCCATCGGCAAGCGCGGCCAGCGCCTCGTCAAGCGCCTGCACGGCCTTTTCGCGGGCGACCTGCTCTTCCTCGAGATAGATCGAGATGGAGAGCTCCATGTCGAGCAGCGCGGCCTTGCTAAGTGCGGCGGGCAGGGCGGCGGCGGCGCGGGGGCGGAAGGCATTGACGAGGCGGCGCCACAGCGGGGTGCGCGCCATCGTGGCTTCGATCAGGTGCTCCAGCACCAGCGCATAGCCGCCGACATACCAGCGCGGCTCGAGCCCGATGCGCGAATGGGTGGCGCCGATGCGGCGGACGCTCTGATAATATTGCTCGTCGAAATTGCCGTCCATGATGCGGCCCCAGTGCTTTTCCTGGGCCGACTGGGCGCCGCGCATGTGATCGGCGTTCGAGAAGAAGCGCGCGGTCTCCGGGGTGGCGCGGACACGGGCGTAGAAACGATCAAGGGCCTTGCCGATTACCGAGCGGATCAGCGTGCTGTTGGCGGAAAGCGTGGCACGCTGCGCGGGTCCCATCTCCATGTACGCGAGACGGGACGAGAGATGATCGGTCACTTCGAGGATTCTCCTTGGGATGCCCCCCTATTCTAGGAGAGCGAACCCAAGGGCGGTGCCGCCGCGCGCAGGATATTGATCCGGATCAAAAATTCAGCCGGCGGCCTTGGCGAGTCCGCGCGAGAGCTGGAGCGCGCCGTTGAGCCGGGCCTGGGGCGTGGCCCAGGCGCGGTTGATGACCAGCTTCATGTCCGGGCGCAGCTTCGCGGTGCCTTCCAGCTTGTCGACATAGGCGAGCAGGCCCTCGACGTTCGGGAACTTGTCGTCGTGGAAGCTGACCAGCGCGCCCTTGGGGCCGACATCGATCTTGGCGATGCAGGCCTTCTTGGCGTTGAGCTTGGTCTCGATCAGGGTGATCAGGTTCTCGGTCGCCTCGGGCAGCTTGCCGAAGCGGTCGATCAGCTCGGCGGCGAAGGCCTCGATGCCGGCGCGGTCCTCGACGTCGTTGAGGCGGCGATAGAGGCCCATGCGCAGGTCGAGGTCGGGGACATAGTCCTCCGGGATCATGATCGGCGCGTCGACGGTGATCTGGGGCGACAGGTCGCGCGGGCGCTCGTCGCGCAGGCCGCCGGCCTTGGCGTCCATGATCGCTTCCTCGAGCATCGACTGGTAGAGCTCGTAGCCGACTTCCTTGATATGGCCGGACTGCTCGTCGCCGAGCAGATTGCCGGCACCGCGGATGTCGAGGTCGTGCGACGCGAGCTGGAAACCGGCGCCCAGGCTCTCCAGGTCGGAGAGGACCTTGAGGCGCTTCTCCGCCGCCTCGGTCATCAGCCGCTGGGCGGGGGTGGTCATGTACGCATAGGCGCGGGTCTTGGAGCGCCCGACGCGGCCGCGCAGCTGGTAGAGCTGGGCGAGGCCGAACTTGTCGGCGCGGTTGATGATGAGGGTGTTGGCCGAGGGGATGTCGATGCCGGACTCGATGATCGTGGTCGAGACGAGCAGGTCGTACTTGCGGTCGTAGAAGGCGGACATGCGCTCCTCGACCTCGGTCGGCGTCATCTGGCCGTGGGCGACGACATAGGAGATCTCGGGGACGTCGTTGCGGAGGAACTCCTCGATCTCGGGCAGGTCCGAGATGCGCGGCGTGACGAAATAGGCCTGGCCGCCGCGATAATGTTCGCGGAGCAGCGCCTCGCGCAGGACCACCGGGTCCCAGGGCATGACATAGGTGCGCACCGCGAGGCGGTCGACCGGCGGGGTCTGGATCACCGACAGCTCGCGCAGGCCGGACATCGCCATCTGCAGGGTGCGCGGGATCGGGGTGGCGGTGAGGGTGAGGACATGGACGTCCGCCTTCATCGCCTTCAGCCGCTCCTTGTGGGTGACGCCGAAGCGCTGCTCCTCGTCGACGATGACCAGGCCGAGGCGCTTGAACTCGACATTCTTGGCGAGCACTGCGTGGGTGCCGACGACGATGTCGATCGTGCCGTCCGCCGCGCCGTCCTTGGTCGCCTTCATCTCGTTGGCGCCGACCAGGCGCGAGAGGCGGCCGACCTTGATCGGGAAGCCTTCGAAACGCTGGGTGAAGTTGTTGAAGTGCTGGCGGGCGAGCAACGTGGTCGGGCAGACCACCGCGACCTGCATCCCGGCCATCGCCGCGACGAAGGCGGCGCGCAGCGCGACCTCGGTCTTGCCGAAGCCGACATCGCCGACGATGAGCCGGTCCATCGGGCGGCCGGCAGCGAGATCCTCGAGCACGTCGCCGATCGCGCGGTCCTGGTCGTCGGTCTCCTCATAGGGGAAGCGGTCGACGAATGCGGGGTAGCCGCCGGCATCGGGCTCGGCGACTTCGGCGGGGCGGGTGGCGCGCTTGGCCGCGGTGGCGATGAGCTCGCCCGCGATCTCGCGGATCCGCTCCTTCATCCGGCTCTTGCGCCGTTGCCACGCCTCGCCGCCCAGCTTGTCGAGCGTCGCGCCCTCTTCGCCCGCGCCGTAGCGGCTCAGGACCTCGAGATTCTCGACCGGGACGTAAAGCTTGTCGCCGCCGGCATAGGTGAGCGCGACGCAGTCGTGCGGCGCCTTCTGCACCGGGATCTGGGTGAGCCCCTCATAGCGGCCGATGCCGTGATCGACGTGCACGACCAAGTCGCCCGGCGAGAGCGTCGCCAGCTCGTTGAGGAACGCGTCGGTCGATTTGCGGCGCTTCGAGCGGCGGACGAGACGGTCGCCGAGCATATCCTGCTCGGTCAGTACCGACACGTCGGGCGCTGCGAAGCCGTGATCGAGCGGCAGCACGATCATTGCGACGGCGCTGTCGGCGATGCCCATCGCCTCATGCCAGCTGTCCGCCTTGCGCGCGGTCTTGAGCCCGTGATCGGCGAGCAGCCCGGTCAGGCGCTCGCGGGCGCCGCCCGAATAGCTGGCGAGGATCGGCTTCCTGCCCGCCTTGCGCAGCTTGGCGATGTGCTCGACCACCGCCTCATAGACATTGGTGCCGGCGGCGCGTTCGGGCGCGAAATCGCGCGGGCCATCGACGTTGAAGTCGAGGACGGTAGCGCTTTCGGGCTCGTGGAAGGGCGTGGCGGTGTGCGCCGGCCAGTCGGCAAGGCGCTTCTCCCATTCGCTGGCGACCAGGTAGAGCGCATCGGCTGCGAGCGGGCGATAGCTGCCCGGGTCGGCCGACTGGGCGCGGACGCGGTTCGACTGATAGTCGGCGATTGCTTCGAACCGGGCTTCGGCGGCGCCGGCATCGCCCGCGTCGCGGATCAGGATCGCATCGTCGGGGAGATGCTCGAACAGGGTCTCGAGGCGATCCTCGAACAGCGGCAGCCAATGCTCCATGCCGGCGAGGCGGCGGCCGTCGCTGATCGCCTGGTAGAGCGGATCGCCGGTGGCGGTGGCGCCGAACTTTTCGCGGTACCGGGTGCGGAAGCGCTTGACCGATTCCTCGTCGAGCAGGGCTTCGGATGCGGGCAGCAGGGTGAAGCCGTCGACCCGCCCGGTGGTGCGCTGGTCCGAGGGGTCGAAGGTGCGGACGCTCTCGATCTCGTCACCGAAGAAATCGAGGCGCAGGGCCTGTTCGGCGCCCGAGGGGAAGAGATCGACCAGGCCGCCGCGCACCGCGAACTCGCCGGAATCGTTTACCGTGTCGACGCGGACATAGCCGTTCGCCTGGAGCAGTACTGCAAGCTTGTCGAGGCCGATGCGCTCGCCGGGGGCGAGGCGGGCGACGAGCTGGCGGATGCGGAAGGGCGTGAGCGTGCGCTGGGTGGCGGCGTTGACCGTAGTGACGAGCAGGCGGGGCTTGTCGCTCTTGCCCTGGAGCGCGTGAAGCGTGGCGAGGCGTTCGGCCATGACGCGCAGCGTTGGGCTGGCGCGGTCATAGGGAAGACAATCCCAGGCGGGGAAGCTCAGGACCTCAAGCTCGGGCGCGAAATAGGGCGCGGTGCCGGCCACGGCGCGCATCGCGGATTCGTCGGGCGCAACGAACACGGCCATCCGCCCGGTGCGCGCCAGATCGGCCAGCATCCAGGGAAGGAAGCCGGCGGGAGCGCCCGAGAGAGTGAGGGGCTTTTGCGCGGAGAGGATGGTCTTGAGGTCGGGCATCTTGGCTCTTGGTTCGTCATCCCGGCGAAAGCCGGGATCTCAGGCGAAGGCGCGGGGAAGGAGCCGCACG
>NZ_JASATQ010000128.1:0-4626 GCF_038440415.1 Sphingomonas sp. OTU376
TGGCTGGGCGCGCCCCGGAGCCCGGGGCCGGGGGGGGGGGGCCCCCCCCCCCCCCCCCCCCCGGCGGGGGGGGGGGGGGGGCGCCCCCCCCCCCCCCCCCGGGGCCGCGGGGGCCCCCCCGGCGAGACGGCCTGCGGAAACAGAAAAGGCCGGGCATCGAGCCCGACCTTTTCTAACCCACCCCTAACCCCTCCCTTGCAGGGAGGGGAATTTCTAAAGCCCTGCCCTACCGCGCCATCAGCATGTTCCGAACCCCCGTCCGGAAGATCGGCAGCCGTGCCCCCAGCCGCAGCCCGGTATGCCGCATCACCCGGGCGAGCGGGCGCTCATCGGTATAGAGCGTCACCAGCAAATTGGTGCCGAGCCACAGCGGCCGCGCCGCCGCGCGGTGCCCCTCCTCGTACGACCGGATCACCTGCTCCCCCGCAATGTCCCGCCCGTGGCGCAGCGCCTCGCGGATCTCCGCCGCCAGCAGATCCTGCCCGCTCAGGCCCAGGTTGAAGCCATGCGCGGTCACCGGGTGCATCCCCACCGCCGCATCGCCGATCAGTGCCGCCCGCCGCGCCCCGAAATGCTTCGCCCAGGTAGTGACCAGCGGATAGACATGGCGCGTCCCCGCCATCTCCATCGGCCCCAATATCCCCGACGATCGCTTGGTCAGCTCCTTAGCCAGCGCCGCATCGGGCAAGGTCGCCAGCCGCGCGATCGCCCGCTCGGGCAGGGTCAGCACCACCGAGGTCATGCCGTTGTTGAGCGGCAGCAACGCGATCGTCTGGCCATGGCCGAACCATTCGGTCGCGACCTGTTCATGCCATTTCGTATGCGAAACGCGGCACACCAGCATCGATCGGCCCAGCCGGTTGATCTCCGCCGCGATCCCCAGCTGCTCGCGCACCGGCGACATCCGCGAGTCCGCCGCGACGAGCAACCTTCCGCGTATGGAGAGTCCGGTCGACAGGGTGACCTCGGCACAGTCCCGCGTCGTCCGCGCGCTGCCCAGGCCGATCCCGCAGGCGAGCCGCAGCCCCGGCTGATCCTGCACCGTCTCGAACAGCGCCTGGCGGATCAGATGATTGGAGACCAGCCAGCCGAGCGGCTGGCCGTCATGCCCGGGATCGAAGTCGAGCGCGAAGGCCGATCGCCCGTTGCGCACCCGCGCGGCCTGGAGCGGCGCCGCCTCGGGGATCCGCTCCCACACCCCCATCCGCTCAAGGATCGCCCGCGATCCGTGCGTCAGCGCGATCTCGCGCCCGTCATAGCCCGGCTCGGCCAGCGCGGCGCGCGGCTGGCGCTCGACCAGCAGCACCTCCAGCCCGGTGTCCCGCAGCGACCGGGCAAAGGCCAGCCCGGCCGGGCCACCGCCCACGATAATGACGTCGCAATCCATGGCGCTACTCCTTCGCCATGCTCATGCACCTGCGCGCGCCCGTGCCAATTGCGTTTGATCAAAGCCAAGGATGCACAATTCGTCGTCTGCGCTTATCTAGCGTCCATGGCAGACCTTTTCGCCGCCCAGGAACCGAGCTTCGCCCCCGAGACCACGCCGCCCGATGGCCCGCTGGCCGATCGCCTGCGCCCGCAGGATCTCGCCGACGTCGTGGGACAGGAGCACCTGACCGGCCCCGAAGGGGCGATCGGCCGCATGGTCGCGGCGGGCAAGCTCAGCTCGATCATCCTCTGGGGCCCGCCCGGCACCGGCAAGACCACGATCGCCCGCCTCCTCGCCAATGCCGTCGGCCTGCGCTTCGTCGCGATCAGCGCGGTGTTCTCGGGCGTCGCCGACCTCAAGAAGGTGTTCGCCGAGGCAAAGGAATATGCGCGGCTCGGCCGCAGGACGCTGCTGTTCGTGGACGAGATCCACCGCTTCAACCGCTCGCAGCAGGACGGCTTCCTGCCCTATGTCGAGGACGGCACCGTAACCCTGGTCGGCGCCACCACCGAGAATCCCAGCTTCGAGCTCAACGCCGCCGTGCTCAGCCGCGCCCAGGTGCTGATCCTGCGCCGGCTCGATCATGAAGCGCTCACCCGCCTGCTCGACCGCGCCGAGGCGGCGGAAGAACGCCCCCTCCCCCTCACCCCCGAGGCGCGCGACGCGCTGGTGGCGAGCGCCGACGGCGACGGCCGCTTCCTGCTCAACCAGGCCGAGACCCTGTTCTCGGTCCAGTTCGAGAAGCCGCTCGATCCCGCGGCACTCGGCGATTTCCTCCAGCGCCGCGTCGCGGTCTACGACAAGGATCGCGAGGGTCATTACAACCTGATCTCCGCGCTCCACAAATCGGTGCGCGGCAGCGATCCCCAGGCGGCGCTCTATTATCTCGCGCGCATGCTCACCGCCGGCGAGGAGCCGCTCTACGTGCTGCGCCGGCTGATCCGCATGGCCGTGGAGGACATCGGCCTCGCCGACCCCAATGCGCTGGTCCAGTGTCTCGCGGCCAAGGACACCTATGAGTTCCTGGGCTCCCCCGAGGGCGAGCTGGCGATCGCTCAGGCCTGCCTCTATGTCGCCACCGCGCCCAAATCGAATGCGGCGTACATGGCGCAGAAGGCGGCATGGCGCAGCGCCAAGGAAACCGGCTCGCTGATGCCGCCGCAGAACATCCTCAACGCCCCCACCAAGCTGATGAAGCAGATCGGCTATGGCGCGGGCTACACCTATGACCATGATGCCGAGGGCGGCTTCTCGGGCGACAATTACTGGCCCGAGGAAATGGCCCCCCAGACCTTCTACACCCCCACCGACCGCGGCCACGAAAAGCGCATCGCCGAGCGGCTGGCCTGGTGGAACGAGATGCGCGAGCGGAAGCGGGATGGGTAACCTCCCGCCAAACACACCCAACTTCGTCATCCCCGCGCCCTCCTTCGTCATCCCCGCGCAGGCGGGGATCCAGGGTGGCAGAGCGATGACCTTCGTGACTCTGGATCCCCGCCTGCGCGGGGATGACGGAATGGAAAAGCAAGGGTGTAGCGACGAATGAACGAGGTGTTCCTGCTCTGGCACTCCTATCAGCTCAATGAGGGTGAGGAGGAATCCAAGCTGATCGGCATCTATGCCAGCCACGCGGACGCCGAGGCCGCACGCGCGCGCAGCGTTGCGCTGCCCGGCTTTCGCGACCACCCGGACGATTTCCTCATCGAAAGCTACACGCTGGGCCAGGACAAATGGACGGAAGGCTTCGTCACCTGGCGAAACGGAGGGTTCGAATGAACAACTGGGACGAAGCCACCGCCTATGCCCGCACTCTCCCCGATGTGGTGATGGAAAGCTGGTGGGGCACGCTTTGTCCCAAGATCAACGGCAAGGGCCTGATGTCCCCGGGCCGTGAAAAGGGCAGCTTCGGCCTGGTCTGCACCATGCCCGAGAAGGAGATCCTTCTCGAAACCGATCCGGACAGTTTCTGGCAGACCGCGCACTATGCCAACTATCCGATGATCCTGGTCCGCTTCGGCACCGAGAGCCGCGAGCGGATCGAGCTCTACATCCAGCGCGCCTGGTGGGACCGCGCGAAGAAGCCCCAGCGCATCGCCGCCGGCATGCCGGAGCGGCCGTGAGCCCCGATCCCCGGAGACGCGCCCCATTTCGTCATGCTGAACTTGTTTCAGCATCCAAGGAGCCGAGAGGGATATCCTTTGGGGAGCGTTGGATGCTGAAACAAGTTCAGCATGACGGGTGGTGCTAGGCCCGCGAATCCAATGCCCTCCTTCACAACCTTCATCGCAATCGACTGGTCCGGCCAGGCGGTCGAGCGCCCCAAGGGCCTTGCCGTCGCCTGCGCACAGGCCGGCACCGCCGCTCCGGAGCTGGTCGATCGCAACTGGTCCCGCCAGGACATCGCCGACTGGCTCGCCGACCTCGCGGACAGCGGCACCCGCGCGCTGGTCGGCCTCGACCTGTCCCCCGCCTTCCCGCTGGTCGATGAAGGCGCGTACTTCCCCGGCTGGGACCGCTCCCCGGCAGACGGTCCGGCGCTCTGGCAACTCGTCGAGCAACTCTCGAGCGAAGACCCGCATCTCGCCGCCACCAGCTTTGTCGGCCACACCGACGCCCGCCGCCATTTCCGCCAGCTGCGCGATTGCGGCGACCTGTTCCCGCCCGGCCGCGGCCGCTTCCGGGTCTGCGAGCATGGCCAGGCGGCAATGCAGCTGTCGCCGTACAGCTGCTTCAACCTGGTCGGTGCCAGCCAGGTCGGCAAGTCGAGCCTCACCGGCATGCGCGTGCTGCACCGCCTCCGCGGCAAGGTGCCGATCTGGCCCTTCGATCCGCTGCCGGAAACAGGCCCGGTCCTGGTCGAGATCTACACCGCGCTCGCCGCCCGCACCGCCGGCATGCGCAAGGGCATCTCCAAGATCCGCGACGGCGAAACGCTCGACACGATGCTGGCCGCGCTGGGCTCCGGCCCCCATGCGCAGCTGCCCCGCTATGACGACCACGCCACCGACGCGATCCTCACTGCCGCCTGGCTGCGCGCCGTGGCCGACGATCCCGGCCTATGGGCACCCGAAGGCCTGACGCCCGAACTGGCCAGAACCGAAGGCTGGACCTTCGGGGTGCGCTGACCGCACGCTAGCTTCAATCGTCACCCCGGGGGGGGGGGGGGGGGGGGGGGGGGGGGGGGGGGGGGGGGGCGG
>NZ_JASATQ010000129.1:0-4506 GCF_038440415.1 Sphingomonas sp. OTU376
CCGGTGCCAGGGGCTGCGGGGCTATGGGGGGTTTTTTCTTGTTCCCCGGCAAAAGCGGGGGCCCAGGGCCAAAAGCGACGGGGCAGAGAAACCCTGGGCCCGGCTTTCGCCGGGGAACAGCTATACAGCTGTGTTGCGTCTATCCGACACAGCCCGTAACGACGCGGGAATGTCCGACGATCCGCGCTATGGCACTGGCCGCTCGGTGACGCTGCCGGGGCCGTTGCGTCTCGACGGTGGCGTGCTGCTGTCGCCGGTCGACATCGGCTACGAGACCTACGGCACCCTCGCCCCCGATGGCGGCAATGCGATCCTGGTCTGCCATGCGCTGACCGGCGACCAGCATGTCGCCTCCGAGCATCCGCGCACCGGCAAGCCCGGCTGGTGGACGCGCATGGTCGGCCCCGGCAAGCCGATCGATACCGACCGCTATTTCGTGATCTGCTCGAACGTGCTCGGTTCGTGCCTGGGCTCATCGGGCCCGGCGACGATCAACCCGGCCACCGGCAAGCCCTGGGGGATGAGCTTCCCGGTGATCACCATCCGCGACATGGTGCGCGCGCAGGCGATGCTGCTCGACCATCTGGGGGTGGGAAAACTGTTCGCGGTCGTCGGCGGATCGATGGGCGGGATGCAGGCGCTGAGCTGGGCGGCGACCTTCCCCGAGCGCGTTGCCTCGGCCGTGGTCATCGCCAGCGCGGCGCGGCATTCGGCGCAGAACATCGCCTTCCACGAAGTCGGCCGCCAGGCGGTGATGGCCGACCCCAAATGGCGCGGCGGCGACTATTACGAGGACAATGATCCGCCCGTCGCCGGCCTGGCCGTGGCGCGGATGGCGGCGCACATCACCTATCTCTCCGAGGCCGGGCTCACCGCCAAGTTCGGGCGCAAGCTGCAGAGCCGCGAGACCAAGACCTTCGGCTTCGACGCCGATTTCCAGGTGGAAAGCTATCTGCGCCACCAGGGGCTGGCGTTCGTCGACCGGTTCGATGCCAACTCCTATCTCTATATCACCCGCGCGCTCGACTATTTCGACCTGGCCGAGGAGCATGGCGGGCTGCTCGCCGATGCCTTCAGGGGCGCCGACACGCGCTTCTGCGTGGTGAGCTTCGATACCGACTGGCTCTACCCGACCAGCGAATCGCGCTCGGTCGTGCACGCACTGAACGCGGCAGGCGCGCGGGCGAGCTTCGTCGAGCTGAAATCCCCCTTCGGCCATGACGCTTTCCTGCTCGAAAGCCCCGAGCTCGACAGGGTGGTGCGCGGTTTCCTGCAGGCGGGGGTGGCATGAGCGACTATCGCATCTCGTTCGACAAGGCCGAGCTCGACCTCGACCTGATCCATGCGTTCCTGAGCGGCTCCTATTGGGCCAAGGGGATTCCGCGGCACATCGTCGAGACGTCGATCAGGAACAGCTTCTGCGCCGCCGTGTTCGCCAAGGACGAGGCGGGGCAGGACGAGCAGGTCGGCTTTGCCCGGCTGATCACCGACTTCGCGACCTTCGCCTATCTGGCCGATGTGTTCGTGCTGCCGGCGCATCGCGGCAAGGGCGTGGCCATGCAGATGCTCGAGGCGGTGCAGGCGCATCCCGAACTGACCGGGCTGCGGCGCTGGCTGCTGTTCACCCGCGACATGCAGCCGCTCTACGCCAGGCTGGGCTGGACGCCGATCCCGCATCCCGAGCGCTGCATGGAGCGGCACGACGTGGACCTCTACACGCGATGAGCCTGCGGCCCGACCTTGCGATCATCGCGGCGAATGTCGCGGCGGGCAGCCGCGTGCTCGATGTCGGCTGCGGCGACGGCGCGCTGATGGCGGCGCTGCGCGACACGCGCCAGGTCGATGCGCGCGGGCTCGAGCTCGATGCGGGCGACGTGGCTGCGGCGGTCGGGCGCGGGCTCTCGGTGGTGCAGGGCGATGCCGATACCGATCTGGCCGACTATCCCGACAACAGCTTCGACTATGCGATATTGAGCCAGACGCTGCAGACCACGCGCCATCCGGATCTGGTGCTGGAGAACCTGCTGCGGATCGGCAAGCACGCCTTCGTCTCCTTCCCCAACTTCGCGCATTGGCGGGTGCGCGCCTCGCTGCTGTTCGGCGGGCGGATGCCGGTGACCCGGCTGCTGCCGATCGAATGGTACGCGACGCCGAACATCCACCATGTCACCGTCGATGACTTCCGGGCGTTCGTCCGCAACCGGGGGATCACGCTCGAGGGCAGCTGGTTCCTGTCGGGTGACCAGCACACCGGGTCGGCGATGGCGAACCTGTTCGCCGAACATGCCGTGTTCCTGCTGAGGAGATAGGGCGATGCGAACGGTGAAGCGGCTGCATCCGGCCTTTCGCGACGATATCGGCGATCTGGTCACGCGTCGCCCGGTGCCGGGGCCGGCGATCGGCCATGTCGGCGCGTTCCTGTTCCTCAACCATCATGGGCCGCAAAGCTATCCGCCGAACAATCGCGGCCTGCCCTTCGGCCCGCACCCGCATCGCGGCTTCGAGACGGTGACCTTCATCCTCGAGGGAGAGCTGGCGCATACCGACAGCGCCGGGCATGCGAGCATTATCCGCGCCGGCGGCATCCAGTGGATGACCGCGGGCAGCGGCATCGTCCATGCCGAGGTCTCGCCCGCCGATTTCAGGCGCGATGGCGGGCCGATGGAGATCCTCCAGCTCTGGGTGAACCTGCCCGCCCGGCTGAAGATGACCGCGCCCCGCTATGTCGGGGCACAGGCCGGGGCGATCCCGGCGGCGACCGCGGACGGCGCGACCGTGCACCTGATCTCGGGTGCGTTCGGCGGCGCGAAAGGCGTGGTCGATTCGCTTACCGGCGTGTTCCTGAGCTGGGTCGAGATCGAAGCGGGCGGCAGCGTGACCTTCGATGGGCTCGAGGGGCGCGACGTGTTCCTCTATGGCGCGCGAGGCGTGTTCCACGTGGAAGCCACCGCGGTGCCGCACTTCCACCTCGCCGAGCTGACCCCGGGCGACGGCGTGACGATCACCGCGACCGAGCCGGCGCTGTTCCTGTTCGGCCATGCCGCGCCGATCGACGAGCCGATCGTGGCGCACGGCCCCTTCGTGATGAACAGCGAAGCGGAGATCCGCCAGGCCTTCCACGACTACCAGGCCGGCAAGTTCGGCGTGGCGGAGATCGTGGAAGCCTAGTTCTTCACGCCCCAGTTCACCGTGACATTGGTACGCGCGGTACCCGATTCGGCCATCACCCGCAGCGTGCGCGCATCGCCCTGGGCCGCGCTGAACGACTTGCCGTCCTCGATGCTGAGCGCCAGGCCCGACGCCATCGCCTGCTGCTTCGACCAGGTGAGGATCGAGGAAGGCGTGGCGAAATCGGTGTAGATCACCGTGCCGCTGCGCTTGCCGGTTACCGCGACATCGCCGCTGGTGCAGCTGATGATTTTCGCTTCCTTGTAGATCGGCACCCAATCGGGCTTGTCCGCGCAGGTACCCGCCGCAACCGCTGCGGGCGTGCCCTTGGACGCGGCATCGATCACATTCTGCGCGGCGGGATCGTCGGTGGTCTTGGGGCCGCCACAGGCAGTCGCCAGAAAAACCAATCCAATTACAGCGCCGCGCATGGCAATCCTTTCACCGATCAGAACGGGACGTCGTCGTCCAGATCATCAGGGAACCCGCCACCGAAGCTATTGTTGCCGGCACCGCCGGCGGCACCGCCCGAGCGCTGACCGCCGCTGTTGAAGTTGCCGCCGCCCCGGCTGGAGGACTGGCCGGCGAACTCGTCGCCACCGCCGCCCCAATCGTCACCGCCGCCCGAGGAACGACCGCCGCCGAAGCCGCCGCCCGCGCCACCGCCGCCACCCGGCGCGCCGTCGAGCATGGTCAGCACCGAGTTGAAGCCCTGGAGCACGATCTCGGTCGAATAGCGGTCCTGGCCCTGCGCGTCCTGCCACTTGCGGGTGGTCAGCGCGCCTTCGATGTAGACCTTGCTGCCCTTGCGCAGATAGCGCTCGGCGACATTGGCGAGGCCTTCGTTGAAGACCTTGACCGTGTGCCACTCGGTCTTTTCCTTGCGCTCGCCCGAGTTGCGGTCCTTCCAGCTTTCGGACGTGGCGATGCGCAGCTCGACGACCTTGCCGCCGTTCTGGAAGCTGCGGCTTTCGGGATCGCGCCCGAGATTGCCCACCAGGATCACTTTGTTGACGCTGCCCGCCATGGAAACTCCGCTTCGAATTCTGTAGATGCTTGAGGCAAGGATATGGCCGAGATCATCAACCTGAACAAGGCGCGCAAGGCCAAGGCACAGGCCGACAAGGCAGTTCGTGCACAGGAAAATCGCGCGCGCTTCGGACGCAGCAAGGTCGAGAAGCAGGCCGAAGCCACCGAAAAGGCCCGGATCGCCAGGACGCTGGACGACGCCAAGCGCGATTGAGCGTCTCGATCCCGTTCCCCGGGGGGGGGGCGGGGGCGCGGGGGGGCCACGCCGCGGGGGGGGGGAGAGGGGGGGCCCGGGGGGGGGGGGGGGGG
>NZ_JASATQ010000130.1:0-4073 GCF_038440415.1 Sphingomonas sp. OTU376
AGACGTCCAGGTTGGCCACGCTCAGTGCGTTCTCCTGGATGAAGTCGCGGCGCGGCTCGACCACGTCGCCCATCAGCTGGGTGAAGATCTCGTCGGCGACATCGGCCTGGTCGATCTGCACCACCAGCATCGAGCGGTTTGCCGGATCGAGCGTGGTTTCCCACAGCTGCTCGGCGTTCATCTCCCCAAGACCCTTGTAGCGCTGGATCGACAGGCCCTTGCGGCCCGCCGCCAGGATCGCGTCGAGCAGTTCGCTCGGGCGCGCGACCAGCGTCTCGCCCTTGGCGGCGGCGACCAGTTCCTCGCCATCCTCGGCTGCCGGCGCGGCAACCTCCTCGGTCGCGGCGGTCTTTGCCGGCACCAGCTTGGCGAGCACCGCATAGCTCTGCGCCTGCTCGGCGGCGAGCGTGTGGAGCTTGCGCCCTTCGGCCGAGACCAGGAACGCCGCCTCGATGATGTGGTGATCGGTCACGCCGCGCCACAGCCGCTCGAAGTGGAAACCGCCATCCTCGGTCACGCGGGCGCTCCAGCGCGCATCCTCGTCGGTCTGGTCGAGCCGGCGGGTCACCGCGCCCAGCCGCTCGTCGCGCTGCTCGCGGCTCGCGTCCGGATCGAACGCGCCGGCCAGCGCCAGCGCCTCGACGATGTCGGGTGCATAGCGGCGCGGCACGTAGCGCATCAGGGTCCGCATGCGCCGGGCATGGTCGACCAGCTTCATCAGCTCCTCGCCGAAGATCGGGCCTTCATGCGTCTCGAGCCGGGTGAGGCCCACGCCGCCTTCGACCAGATACTGGTCGAGCGCGGTATCGTCCTTCAGATACACTTCGCTGCGGCCCTTGGTCGCCTTGTAGAGCGGCGGCTGGGCGATATAGAGGTGCCCGGCCTGGATGATCTCGGGCATCTGCCGGTAGAAGAAGGTGAGCAGCAGCGTGCGGATATGCGCGCCGTCCACGTCTGCGTCGGTCATGATGACGATCTTGTGGTAGCGCAGCTTCTCGATGTTGAAGTCGTCGCGGATGCCGGTGCCCAGCGCCGTGATGATCGTGCCGATCTCGCGGCTGGCGAGCATCCGGTCGAAGCGCGCGCGCTCGACGTTCAGGATCTTGCCGCGCAGCGGCAGGATCGCCTGGAACTGGCGGTCGCGGCCCTGCTTCGCGGAGCCGCCTGCCGAGTCACCCTCGACGAAGAACAGTTCGGACTTGGCCGGATCGCGCTCCTGGCAGTCGGCAAGCTTGCCGGGCAGGCTGGCGATGTCGAGCACGCCCTTGCGCCGGGTCAGCTCGCGCGCCTTCTTGGCGGCTTCGCGGGCGGCGGCGGCATCGATCACCTTCTGGATGATCGTCTTGGCGTTGGCCGGGTTCTCTTCGAGATACTCGGCCAGCTTGTCCGCCATCAGGCTCTCGAGCGGCTGGCGCACTTCGGACGAGACCAGCTTGTCCTTGGTCTGCGAGCTGAACTTCGGATCCGGCAGCTTGACCGAGACGATCGCGGTCAGGCCTTCGCGCATGTCGTCGCCGGTGAGCGTCACCTTCTCCTTCTTCAGCATGCCGCTCTTGTCGGCATAGCTGTTGATCGTGCGGGTCAGCGCCGCGCGGAACGCCGCGAGGTGGGTGCCGCCATCCCGCTGCGGGATGTTGTTGGTGAAGCAGAGGACGTTCTCATAATAGGAGTCGTTCCACTCCAGCGCCACGTCGATGGTCACGTCGTCGCGGGTGCCGGCGATCGCCACGGGATCGGGCATCAGCGGCTGCTTGTTGCGGTCGAGCCACTTCACGAAGGCCGCGATGCCGCCCTCGTAATAAAGCTCGACTTCCTTCACTTCCTCGTGCCGCGCGTCGCGCAGGAACAGGCGCACGCCCGAATTGAGGAAGGCCAGCTCGCGATAGCGGTGCTCGAGCTTGTCGAAGTCATATTCGATCTGGTTGCGGAAGGTGCCGCCGTCGCCCGGGGCCTTTTCGGTCGAGGCGAGGAAGGTCACGCGCGTGCCCTTCTTGCCCTCGGGGGCCTTGCCGATCACCTTGAGCGGCGCGGTCGCGTCGCCATAGGCGAAGCGCATCCAATGCTCCTCGCCGTCGCGCCAGATGTTGAGGTCGAGCCACTCGGAAAGCGCGTTGACCACCGAGACGCCCACGCCGTGCAGGCCGCCCGATACCTTGTAGGCGTTATCGTCGCTGGTGTTCTCGAACTTACCGCCGGCATGGAGCTGGGTCATGATGACCTCGGCCGCCGAGACGCCTTCTTCCTTGTGGATGCCGGTCGGGATGCCGCGGCCATTGTCCTCGACCGAGACCGAGCCGTCCGCGTTCAGCTGGATGATGATCTTGTCGCAATGCCCGGCCAGCGCCTCGTCGATCGCGTTGTCCGAGACCTCGAACACCATGTGGTGGAGGCCCGAACCGTCGTCGGTGTCGCCGATATACATGCCGGGGCGCTTGCGCACTGCGTCCAGTCCCTTGAGGACCTTGATCGAGTCTGCGCCGTAGCTGTTCTGGTTCGGGGTATTTTCGGGAGTGGTGTCGTCGCTTGCCATGCCCAGCATATAGGTATTGGCGTCACGAAACGGAAGCAAAATGGCGCTTTGCCCGCGCGGGGAAACATGATGAATTGTGGACGAGATTCCGGGGCGGAAAAGGGGCGGTCGATGAAGCGTTTGGCGGTGGGACTTGCGGTGCTGCTGGCGTCTTTCCCGGCCCAGGCCCAGGACAATGAAGCGCTGCGTTCGCTCTATCAGGAACTGGTCGAGACCGACACCAGCATCACCACCGGTAGCTGCACCGCGCTGGCCGACAAGGTCGAGGTGCGGCTGCGCGCGGCGGGGTATGGCGATGCCGACATCACCCGCTTCGCGGTGCCCGATCATCCCAAGGAGGGCGGGCTGGTCGTCGTCCTGCCCGGCACGTCGAAGACGCTGAAGCCGATCCTGCTGCTCGGCCATATCGACGTGGTAGCCGCCAAGCGTGAGGACTGGACCCGCGATCCGTACAAGCTGGTCGAGGAGAAGGGCTATTTCTGGGGTCGCGGCACCGCCGACATGAAGGCGCTGGATGCGATCTGGATCGACACGATGCTCCGGCTCAAGCTCGGCAAGGCGAAGCTCAAGCGCACGCTCAAGCTGGCGCTCACCTGCGGCGAGGAGACCAGCTGGGCGTTCAACGGCGCCAAGTGGCTGGCCGAGAACAAGCCCGATCTGATCGCCGCCGAGTTCGCGCTCAACGAAGGCGGCGGTGGCCGCACCGACGGCAAGGGCAAGCTGCTCACCGCCAACCTCCATGTCGGCGAGAAGACCGCGGTCAATTACCGGATCGAGGCGACCAATCCCGGCGGTCACAGCTCCGCGCCGGTGAAGGACAATGCGATCTACGAGCTGTCCGACGCGCTGGTGAAGGTCCGCGAGTTCGAATTCCCGCTGATGATGACCGATACGACCAAGGCCTATTTCGCCCGGGCCGGCGCGGCGCGCGGTGACGACATGGGCAAGGCGATGATCGCGCTCGCCGCCAATCCGGGCGACAAGGCGGCCGAGGCGATCGTCAACACCGACAAGGCCTTCCACTCGATGCTGCGCACCACCTGCGTGGCGACCTTGATCGATGGCGGCCATGCCAACAATGCGCTGCCCCAGCGCGCCGGTGCCAACATCAATTGCCGCATCTTCCCCGGCGTGTCGGCGGAAGCGGTGCGCGACGAACTGGTCCGGGTGATCGCCGATCCCCGGATGACGGTGACCCTGCCCGAGCTGCGCGGCCCGCTCGCCCGGCCGGTGCCGCTCGATCCGAAGATCGTCAAGCCGATCGAGAAGCTGCTGGCGAAGCATCGCCCCGGCGTGCCGCTGGTGCCGATGATGTCCACCGGCGCTACCGACGGCGTGTTCCTCGAGGCGATCGGCATCCCCTCCTATGGCCCGCCGGGCACTTATTCCGACCCGGATGGAAACGGTACCCACGGGCTCAACGAGCGGCTCGCGGTCGACGCGCTCTATTCGGGCCGCGCCTTCCTGTTCGAGCTGGTGACAGTTCTCGGCAATCAGGACTGACGCTATCCAATTAACCTGCTCCCCGGGGGGGGGGGGGCGG
>NZ_JASATQ010000131.1:0-3325 GCF_038440415.1 Sphingomonas sp. OTU376
CAAGTTCCATCTGGTTGACCGCTAAGATGGGGCGCTTCCAACAAGGCTGAGAAATGAACATCCACACCAAGATACTGCGACACACTGCTCTGCCGAGTTTCGTGTCGGTCTTAGGACCGATCCAGTGTTGTCGTTGGTGGTGTGGACTCTCAAGTGTGAGGTAAGGGCATTTGGTGGATGCCTTGGCGCATACAGGCGATGAAGGACGTGGCACGCTGCGATAAGCGTCGGTGAGGTGTGAGCAACCTTTGACCCGACGATTTCCGAATGGGGAAACCCACCTAATCCGATTATCTCGACCGCCAGCAATGACGATCGGGGTAATTGGAAAAAGGTATCACTTAGCTGAATAAAATAGGCTTCGTGAAGCGAACCCGGAGAACTGAAACATCTCAGTACCCGGAGGAAAAGACATCAACCGAGATTCCGTTAGTAGTGGCGAGCGAACGCGGACCAGGCCAGTGCCTGATATTCAACTAGCAGAAGTATCTGGAAAGATACGCCATAGCGGGTGACAGCCCCGTATGCGAAAGTGATGTATCAGGACTTGAGTAGGGCGGGACACGTGTAATCCTGTCTGAATATAGGGGGACCACCCTCTAAGCCTAAATACTCGTATGCGACCGATAGCGAACTAGTACCGTGAGGGAAAGGTGAAAAGCACCCCGATGAGGGGAGTGAAACAGTACCTGAAACCGAATGCCTACAAGCAGTTGGAGCCTCTTTATGGGGTGACAGCGTACCTCTTGCATAATGGGTCTGTGACTTAATGTACCAAGCAAGCTTAAGCCGATAGGTGTAGGCGCAGCGAAAGCGAGTCTGAATAGGGCGAATGAGTTTGGTGTATTAGACCCGAAACCCGGCGATCTAGGCATGACCAGGATGAAGGTGCGGTAACACGCACTGGAGGTCCGAACCGATTAACGTTGAAAAGTTACCGGATGAGTTGTGTTTAGGGGTGAAAGGCCAATCAAGCCGGGAAATAGCTGGTTCTCCGCGAAAACTATTGAGGTAGTGCCTCGGATGAACACCCTAGGGGGTAGAGCACTGGATGGATGCGGGGGTCGCGAGATCTACCAATTCTAACCAAACTCCGAATACCTAGGAGTGATATCCGGGAGACAGACGGCGGGTGCTAAGGTCCGTCGTCAAAAGGGAAACAGCCCTGACCTACAGCTAAGGTCCCCAAGTCACGTCTAAGTGGGAAAGCATGTGGGAATCCCAAAACAACCAGGAGGTTGGCTTAGAAGCAGCCATCCTTTAAAGAAAGCGTAACAGCTCACTGGTCTAAATAAGGGTTCCTGCGGCGAAGATGTAACGGGGCTCAAGACGTGCACCGAAGCTTAGGGTGTGTAGTTTACTACACGCGGTAGCGGAGCGTTCCGTAAGCCTGTGAAGCGATCTGGTAATGGGTCGTGGAGGTATCGGAAGTGCGAATGCAGACATGAGTAGCGATAAAAAGGGTGAGATGCCCTTTCGCCGAAAGACCAAGGGTTCCTGCGCAAGGCTAATCCGCGCAGGGTGAGCCGGCCCCTAAGACGAGCCCGAAGGGGGTAGTCGATGGGAACCACGTTAATATTCGTGGGCCTGGTGGTGTGTGACGGATGGTGTGTGTTGTATGCTCTTAACGGATTGAGCATGCTTCGAAGCTGTCCCGGGAAATAGCCCCACCGTATAGACCGTACCCGAAACCGACACAGGTGGTCAGGTAGAGTATACCAAGGCGCTTGAGAGAAGTGTCCTGAAGGAACTCGGCAAATTGCCTCCGTACCTTCGGAAGAAGGAGGCCCTGTTATTGCGCAAGCAGTAGCAGGGGGCACAGGCCAGGGGGTAGCGACTGTTTAGCAAAAACACAGGGCTCTGCTAAGTCGGCTTCAAGACGACGTATAGGGCCTGACGCCTGCCCGGTGCCTGAAGGTTAAGTGGAGGGGTGCAAGCTCCGAAATGAAGCCCAGGTAAACGGCGGCCGTAACTATAACGGTCCTAAGGTAGCGAAATTCCTTGTCGGGTAAGTTCCGACCTGCACGAATGGCGTAACGACTTCCCCACTGTCTCCAGGACATGCTCAGCGAAATTGAATTCTCCGTGAAGATGCGGAGTACCCGCGGTTAGACGGAAAGACCCCGTGCACCTTTACTGCAGCTTCAGAGTGGCATTAGGAAAGAACTGTGTAGCATAGGTGGGAGGCTTTGAAGCATTGGCGCCAGCCGGTGTGGAGCCATAGGTGAAATACCACCCTGTTGTTTTCTGATGTCTAACCACGAACCGTTATCCGGTTCTGGGACCCTCTGTGGCGGGTAGTTTGACTGGGGCGGTCGCCTCCTAAAGAGTAACGGAGGCGCGCGAAGGTTGGCTCAGGTCGGTTGGAAACCGACTGTTAGAGTGCAATGGCATAAGCCAGCCTGACTGCGAGACTGACAAGTCGAGCAGAGACGAAAGTCGGTCATAGTGATCCGGTGGTCCCTCGTGGAAGGGCCATCGCTCAACGGATAAAAGGTACGCCGGGGATAACAGGCTGATAACCCCCAAGAGCTCATATCGACGGGGTTGTTTGGCACCTCGATGTCGGCTCATCACATCCTGGGGCTGGAGCAGGTCCCAAGGGTTTGGCTGTTCGCCAATTAAAGTGGTACGTGAGCTGGGTTCAGAACGTCGCGAGACAGTTTGGTCCCTATCTGCCGTGGGCGTCGAAATTTGAGAGGAGTTGACCCTAGTACGAGAGGACCGGGTTGAACATACCTCTGGTGTACCTGTCGTCGTGCCAACGGCGCAGCAGGGTAGCTATGTATGGACGGGATAACCGCTGAAAGCATCTAAGCGGGAAGCCTCCCTCGAGATAAGATTTCTTAGGACGGTCGAAGACCACGACCTTGATAGGCCGGATGTGGAAGCGCGGTAACGTGTGGAGCTAACCGGTCCTAATTGTCCTATTCGCACTTGATGAGTCCCACCATCAACGACAGCACTGGCCATCCATCAAACATCAGTTTGATGAGCAACCAACGCTTCGTTGGATGGATGTTCATCAGCCTTGATCAATCGCACGGTTTGAAAAACTTCCGCTGCACAAGCTTCATTGCTTGGTGGCTATAGCGTCTGTGACCCACCCGATCCCATCCCGAACTCGGCCGTGAAACCAGACAGCGCCGATGGTACTATCGCTTAAGCGATGGAAGAGTAGGTCGTCGCCAGGCATTGAAGCTTGTGCATCGGAAGAACCCATTCACCTTGTCATCCCCCGTTTGGCGCGGGATGGAGCAGCCCGGTAGCTCGTCAGGCTCATAACCTGAAGGTCGCAGGTTCAAATCCTGCTCCCGCAACCAAC
>NZ_JASATQ010000133.1:0-397 GCF_038440415.1 Sphingomonas sp. OTU376
GGTCAACCCGATCGGCAGCTTCACCGTCGGCAGCCTCGTCGCCAGCGGCGGCAGCCTGCTCTTCGACTTCGGCGGGACGAGCTTCAACTTCGCCTCGGACAGCATCAAGGTGAACGGCACCGCGACGCTCTCGGGCGGCACGGTGGCGGTCAACGCGCTGACGTCGACGGCGAGCGACTATCGCTTCAACCAGCTCTACACGATCGTCCAGGCGAACAGCCTCACCGGCACCTTCGCCAATGGCAGCACTTTCGCCACGGTGGCGAGCAACCCGAACCTGAAGTGGCGCCTGCGCTACGATCTGGTTGCCAACTCGGTCATCCTCCAGGTCCAGAAGAACATGGAGTTCAACGACGGCGTGGCAGCGGGCGACACCAACACGCTGGCGGTGGCCAAT
>NZ_JASATQ010000134.1:0-265 GCF_038440415.1 Sphingomonas sp. OTU376
TCTCGGCGGCACCACCAGCCTGGCCACCGGCGACATCAGCTCGAAGGGCTATTTGTTCGGCCTCACCGGCGGCGTCCGCACCGAGCTCGGCAACGGCCTGCGCCTCGCCCTGATCGGCAGCGCGAGCAAGGTCCATGACAAGCGCGACGGC
The DNA here is from genome assembly GCF_038440415.1 of Sphingomonas sp. OTU376. Taxonomy (NCBI): domain Bacteria; kingdom Pseudomonadati; phylum Pseudomonadota; class Alphaproteobacteria; order Sphingomonadales; family Sphingomonadaceae; genus Sphingomonas; species Sphingomonas sp. OTU376. The sequence goes on from NZ_JASATQ010000134.1 coordinate 152, forward strand.
TTCAACGAGAGCGCCGCGGGCGGCCTCGGCCTCCAGGTCGCCTCGGCCAGCCGTGACCTGTTCACGGCCTCGGGTGAGCTCCGTCTCGGCGCCAAGGTCAAGACCGGCGCCGGT
>NZ_JASATQ010000135.1:0-265 GCF_038440415.1 Sphingomonas sp. OTU376
CCTCGGCGGCGGCACCAGCCTGGCCACCGGCGACATCAGCTCGAAGGGCTATTCGTTCGGCCTCACCGGCGGCGTCCGCACCGAGCTCGGCAACGGCCTGCGCCTCGCCCTGATCGGCAGCGCGAGCAAGGTCCATGACGAGCGCGACGGCTTCAACGAGAGCGCCGCGGGCGGCCTCGGCCTCCAGGTCGCCTCGGCCAGCCGTGACCTGTTCACGGCCTCGGGCGAGCTCCGTCTCGGCGCCAAGGTCAAGACCGGCGCCGGC
>NZ_JASATQ010000136.1:0-225 GCF_038440415.1 Sphingomonas sp. OTU376
GGCATGAACATTGTCGCCAAGCAGCTTCTGGTAGCCGCCATAGACCTGGCCCCAGATGCCGCCGCGGCTGGTGTCGCCACCCGCACCGGTGCCCGGCAGGGTCGCGCCGGAGAGGGCGCTGGCGAAGCTGTTGCCCGAGGTGGCGGTGGTGCGGACATCGGCCAGGCTCGAGCTGGCGAAGCCACCGCCGACCAGGGCATCGCTGCCGTCGCCGACGCGCTGGCG